>NZ_JAEQCX010000069.1:0-33708 GCF_020738035.1 Microcoleus sp. PH2017_28_MFU_U_A | reverse complement strand
CCAATAACCAATAACCAATAACCAATAACCAATAACCAATAACCAATAACCAATAACCAATAACCAATAACCAATAACCAATAACCAATAACTAATAACTAATAACTAATAACTAATAACCACTGACCACTGACCACTGACCAATGACCACTGACCACTGACAACTGACCAATGACCACTGACAACTGACCAATTAGTAGCAACTTGAGTTAAATTCAAATGCGGCATTCCCTGTTGAGCAAGTTTCAAGGAACCATCCTGGGGGCAGTTTTAGGAGACTCTATAGGCCTGCAATACCAGAGGCAACTAGCGGGTATCCTCCCCCAAACCGAAGACTTGCAGCCGATTTTACAACTGACGAAACACCAACAATTTACCCTGAATGGCGCAATATTAGCCTTGAATTCTCCCAACACCAAAATACTCAGGGGCAAATATTCCGAATGCGGGAAACTTGCAGTAGCGTGCGCTCAAAGTTTAATTCGGTGTAACGGTTTAGATTTAAAAGATTGGCGCGATACTTGGGAAGTATTGGCAAAGTCGGAAATCTACCATTCTCCAAACACAGAGTTTCAAAGCCTGCTTAACCCTTGTGAAGCTGCGGTTGCTGCGCTGCCATGCGTGATGTTTTTTCACGAAAATAAGGCCAAGCTGCGAGAAAAAATCATGCTGGCGACAGATGTTTTGCCCAACGAAAATAAGGCACAGTTGCAGACAGCAGTGTTAGCTATAGGATATGCGATCGCCCGATCGCTCAAACAAAGACTTGACCCCGCGACAGCGATCGAACAAACCATTGCCTACCTAAACATAGATACTGCCTTAACCGAGTTGCTGCGGCAAGTGCAAATACTACTAGAGCAGGGAGCCGATTTAGAAACAGCCACCACTCACCTGTGCAAAAGCGCCACAGCTTTGCGAGGAAAACCAGAAGAGGGCGAGAAACAATCAGAAACTCACTCAAATGTCAATCCAGGAAATTTTATTCCCATTGCCCTAGCTTTCTACTGCTTCTTGAGCACCCCAGAAGACTTACGCTTGTCAGTAGTGCGGGCCGCCCGTAGCGGGATAGCCGGACAACTCACCTGCGCTTTGACGGGAGCTTTGTCAGGAGCCTACAATGGCGCTGCTGCGATTCCTGTAGAATGGCGACAAGTATTGTCGGCGGTTGAATCGCAGCCGCTAGTCGAGGGCCGAGAACCCTCCCTGTGGGGAACGGGCAGCGATGCAAAAATTTTGGAGTTAGCAAGTAACCTGTTTGCAGTTTGGGCTGGAGTTTACAACCCTTCGGCGGGGCCCGATTCCGCAGCCCTAGCCCGCGCAGTGGCTGCACCTTATGTCATTAGACCTCGAAAAATATAAAGTTTGGAGCTTTGAACAGGAGGGGAAAGCCGAAATTAGAAATTAAGAATTAGCAGTTAACAATTAGCAATTAGCAAGTGACAAGTGACAGCCAAAGGAGAGCGACAATTAAAAATTAACAAGTAACAACTTAAATCGGAGGTGCTTGCTTCCTCAAACCAGATTTCTAGGAAAATATAGGATTGGGAAACTAGGAATCGACCGAGAAAGCGGGTTTTTAGCCACACCGCACGAGAGCTGTTTGAGATAGACAAGGGCAGGAAATAAGCAGCAGAAGCTTGAGGACACTGCTGGCGTTGTTGGCGACACTTAGGAAATCGAACGGCTGTCGAGAGTCCGGTAAGTTAGCCTGCTAGTTTTGAATATTCAGGTACGGTAGTTCGGATAAACTCAATCAAGATGCACAGTCAGAATTTCTGACAAAGCTGCTGAGTAACAGTGATATATCTTCGACACAAATGAATACGCTCTCCTCATTAATGCGACAGATTGAGCAGCTAGGGGCTACGCGCTCGCTGCGCCAACACATTGCTCAAGTGCAAAATGGTGACAGTAAAACAGATGCCGATCGCCCTGGCGGGCCTCTCCTGAGCCGTTTTTTGCCCCAGAAATGGCCTGGGGCCGAGACTTTCATTAGATTGACAAGTAAAACCTCAAAATCTAGCCTCAAAAATCAGGCTCGTTCCCCGGTGTTGGCCCTGGTAGCAGTAGTTTCGCTCAGCAGCACTCTTGGCCACCGCTTCTACAACCAGCCGAAATTGGATGTGGGGACGAAAGCTCCTCAGACGATTAAGGCTCCTGCTAGTGTTAGCATCCCCGATCACAAAACTACTGAAGAACACCGTTCATCAGCACGAATCGGGGCTGTACCGATATTAATGCTCGATCGCGCGGTCGATCGACAAATCGAGCGAGAATTGCAACAATTTTGGCAACAGGGGAGCCAACTCCGGCGGGCGGTAGGCCCGTTTCCATTTGCGCCGCCCTCGGCGCTCTCAAATGCGGCTCAGGTTTACTTGAGGGGGTGTCCGGAGTGGGAGTGGCGATCGATTTTGGCGCAAGCAGGGGACAACAGTGCAAATTTTGAGCGGTTGAATTTGAATTCCCCGGCAATTGCTGCACCGACGGATAACAAGTCTCAGCAGGATGCGATCGCTCAACTGCAAGCTTACAGCCGATCGGTCGGAGCAGCAGATTTTCAAAGCCTGACAGATAGTATTTCCGAGGCTCGCGGGCGCTATGCCAATGCTGTGGAGGCGCTTGAAAAACCGTCGGTTTCCGCGCTCCGAAAGATTTATGATACTTCCCTGTTTGATTTGTCGGATGCAGCTTGGGAGAAAACCCAAACGGGTATGAGTCGGGTGGCAAAAATGATGCTGGCTCAAGGTATCCCGCAGGGGTTACCAAAAGAGATTTTGAAAGAAGCTGTGAAGCTGCAAGTCGCAGACGAAGTGCCGTTAGAGTCCCAAGCTTTGGCGGTTGAGGCTTTAAGTGCGATTTTGCAGCCAAATCTGGTGAGAGATCCCGAGGAAACCAAACAGCTAGCGGAATTGGCGGCGCAAAAGGTGAAACCGGTGACGATCGCCGTAGAGAAGGGCGATATTATTGTTGCAGAAGGAAAACTTATCGCGCAGCAAGATTTTGTATTGCTGGACTATTTTGGTTTGAGCCGGCGGGGTGTAAATTGGTTGGGGCTGGCGGGTTTTGTTTGTTTAGTCGCGGGGGCTATTGCGATCGTGTTGCTGGTAGAAAGGCACTACCGCTTGCGCCGGAGAGATCATTTGCTGTTGCTGCTGCTGACTTTGAGCGCGCCGGTGCTGGTGAGTTTGGGCCTGCCTTGGACGACTTTACCCGCGATCGGGATTTTAGCAGGCGGCTTCTACGGTTCGGCGGTGGGAGTGACTGTGGTGGGGCTGCTGTCGGCGCTGCTACCCATTGGCTTGGATGTAGAGTTGATTCATTTGGTGGCTAGCGCGGCGGGGGGATTGCTGGGCGCTTTTATGGCCGGAAGATTGCGATCGCGCGAGGAATTGGCTCTTCTGGGCGTGGCTGTCGGCTTGACTCAGGGCAGCGTCTATCTGGTGGGGACTTTGATTGCTAGCGCTGCTGCCGGTGCGATTTGGTACGTCGTACTCGGTACAGTGGGTTGCCAAAGTTTGGCTGGTTTGGCTTGGAGCGTGGTGGCGATCGGCATCAGCCCTTATTTAGAACACGTTTTCGACTTGATTACCCCGATCCGGCTAGCGGAACTTGCCAATCCCAACCGCCCGCTGTTAAAGAGGTTGGCTGCCGAAGCTCCGGGGACTTTTCAGCACACGCTATTTGTGGCTAGTTTGGCGGAGGCTGCGGCGAGGGAACTCGGCTGCAATGTTGAGTTAGTTAGAGCTGGTACGCTATACCACGATATTGGAAAAATGCACGACCCAAGCGGATTTTGCGAAAATCAAATGAGCGGCGGCAACAAACACGATGAAATTAATAACCCTTGGGCGAGCGCCGAAATTATTAAAAAGCACGTTAGCGAAGGGTTGGTAATGGCGCGGAAGCATCGATTGCCGAAGTCGATTCAGGCGTTTATTCCTGAACATCAAGGCACAATGTTAATTGCTTATTTCTACCATCAAGCGCAGCAAATTGCTGCCAAAGAACCTGAAAATTTAAATATTACTTTGGCTGCTGCGGACAATTCAAAGTTAGCGATCGAAACCCGGGAAGTGAGGGAGCAGGATTTTCGCTACGACGGGCCGATTCCGCAGTCGCGGGAAACTGGAATTTTGATGTTGGCGGATTCTTGTGAGGCTGCTTTGCGATCGCTCAAGGATGCCACTCATGAGGAAGCTTTGAATATGGTTAATCGGATTTTGCGGGCGCGCTGGCAGGATAATCAGTTGCTGGATTCTGGTTTGACTCGGGAGAATATGTCTTTAATTGCGGAGATTTTTGTGCGGGTTTGGGAACAGTTCAATCACAAGCGGATTGCTTATCCTAGTGCAGTTTTTACTCCGAGGTAGAGACTTGCAAGTTATATTTTTGGAGAGATTTACTATAGTAAAAATACCGTTATTAGGTTCGTAGTGAGGACTTCAGTCCTCTGATTTTATGCGGACTGAAGTCCTCACTACGAACCTATTTAAGGTTAAATCATCCCCAAATCTAAAATCTAAAATGGTTTAATATGTAGCGCGAAGAGCACCGTGAACTTGAGGATTGCCGCTGACAATTACTACAGTTTGCTTGATTCCGTCAATCAGCCAATGTCCGTCTGTTGTTTGAATCAAAGAGTGAAAATAGTTTCCTGCTGTATCCAGCCGATTCTCTCCAGCTTGGCGACTGGGGTCAATTCGATAAATTTGGTATGCAGACTGACATTTGGCTGTATTGTGGTGAATAGTTACTTCATGATTCGTGCTGACGTGCAGCGTTAGCAAACCTGCAAGTCCCTCTACCCGCTGTTTTATATATTCTTCTGCGGTTATTCGTCTGGGAGTTTCACCCCGAAAGTCAGAATAGTCGATATCTATTTCGTCCGCTAGGTGCGATCCTCTTCGAGGGCTTCGCTAACGCAATTTGTCCCAGTCTTTGGCATCGATCGCATTTGCAAAGCCTACGATCGCATCTATAACAGCAGCGCGCTCAACAATCAAGCGGATTTCAGGTAGTTCGTACATAACAAATAAATTTTGTGAGTTGTATGAAGAAGGAAGAAGGAAGAAGGAAGAAGGAAGAAGGAAGAATTTTAGACTAACAATGCCCAATGCCCAATGCCCAATGCCCAATGCCCAATTCCGTAATTCTATCCCTTGACTCCGGCGGCAGTTTCTGTCGGCACAATGTATTTTTGCAACAGCAAAAACAGTCCTAAAACAGGAATAATAGAAATAATGGAACCCGCCGCCACCAAACGCCAATCTAAAGAAAATGTCCCGGCTAAATTTGCTACGCCTAAAGGTAACGTATAATATTCCGGTCTGTCTAAAACTAGCAGCGGCCACAAAAAGTCGCTCCAAGAACCGATAAATACAAAAATTCCTAAAGTAACTAAAGCCGGCTTAATTGCCGGAATCATCACGTGCCACCAAATGCCTAATTCGGTGCAGCCGTCGATGCGGGCGGCTTCTTCTAATTCCTTGGGAACTGCTAGGAATGCTTGCCGCAATAAAAATATGCCGAAGGCTGAGGCTAGTCCGGGAAATATTACGCCTAAATAGCTATTTTTTAATCCGAGTTGTACTGTCAAAATGTACAGCGGAATCATGACTATTTGGAAGGGTATCATGATTGTGGAAATAATTGTAATTAAAATGGCTTCGCGGCCGCGAAAGTTAAGTCTGGCTAAGGGGTAAGCCGCAAGCGCGCAAAACAAAACATTGATGCTGACTGTGAGGCCTGCAATCAGGGTGCTGTTGAACAGGTAGCGCCCGAAGGGGTTGGTTTGCCACACTTTGATGAAGTTTTCGAGGGTTGGCTGTTGCGGCCACAGTTGCGGGGGATATTGAAAGATGTTTTCGCTGGGGGCTTTGAGGGATGTACTGAGCAGCCACAGCAAGGGGAAGAGCATTAAAAGTGCGATCGCGCTCATCATCCCATAGATCCACAGCGTACTCCACGACGATCGACTGCGGTTTGGGGAATTTGATTTTTTAGTTTTGAGATTGTTCATAGTTGGTATATGATGATAAGTCCTTGCTTCATGAGAAGCCTTGTTGTCCATAAGGGAATTATTGCCATGAAACCGTTTATTTACGAAACAATGTACATTCTGCGCCCTGACTTGGGTGAAGAAATGACTGACCAGGCGATCGCGAAATATCAAACAATTTTGCGCGATCAAGGTGCTGAAAATATCGAAACTCAGCACCGCGGCAAGCGTCGCTTGGCTTACGAAATCGGCAAGCACCGCGACGGGGTATACGTTCAAATGAACTATACAGCTCCGGGCGCTGCAATTTTTCCTATGGAACGCGCGATGCGTCTGAGCGAAGAGGTGATTCGCTATTTGACGATCAAGCAAGATGTCCCAGATGCACCTGAAGCTGAAGCTGAAGAGGAAGCTGCTGCCTAGCATTCGTGTCTAAGGTATGTTGTTGGGCTTCAGCCCTCTTTAGACATATATATAAAGAGGGCTAAAGCCCAACAACGTACCTTTGGGCTAAAGCCCAACAACGTACCTTTGGGCTAAAGCCCAACAACGTAACTTCTATAAAACCGCCCTGCTTTTTAAGCGAGATTTAGGGATATCTGGCTTCGGATCGAAACCAGATTTATCAAGTTCACGCAATTGTTAATCTGAGTTTAAAAACTCCAAATAATTGTTAGTCAATTCTTTGACTGCTAAATCGTGAAATTGTTGGCCATGTTCGGGAGTTGCTAAGGCAGGATTTGAACCCATTCTCCCGTCGGGAAATCGGCGGCGGAAGTCAGCAGCACTATAAATTTTGTGCCCAGATCCAACTTCTTCCGAAAGCGGTGCTTGCTTGATTGCTTCTGGATAAAGGTACTGGGTTACAGCAACTTCGCTGGGGGTGGCGTGGGAACCTTCTTGGTTTCCGTACAATTCTTTGGCGAGTTTGTAGACTGAACCGCACATGAACCAGTTGCCGATTTGACACTGGATTCGATCGGCATTTGCTAGATTCAAATCAGACAAATGCGCGTATGTCTCGGAAAATGCTGCTTTCATCGTGGCAATATTGCCACCGTGACCGTTAATAAAGAAATATTTCTCAAATCCAGCTTTTGCTAAAGATGTGATATAATCTCTGATTACAAGAATTAGGGTCTGCGGTCGGAGGCTGATGCTACCGGGAAAGCTGGTGTGGTGCAAAGCCATACCGACATTAATTGTCGGGCCGACTAAGGCATTGGCAGCTTCTCCGACACTCTGGGCGATCGCACCAGCAGTAATCGCGTCAGTTCCGATTAAACCGGTGGGCCCGTGTTGTTCGGTGGAGCCGATCGGGATAATTATGCCTCGGGAGCTCTCAAGATAAGCTTCAACCTCGGGCCAGGTACTCAAATGCAGCAACATTATAGGCAATCTACAGAATTTTTACTTCGTATTGTCGATCGTAGCGGGCCTGGGTCAGTTGTAGGGCGATCTGCTTTTAGTGCGAGCGTCCCCGCTCGCGTCCAACCCACCAAGCTCGCGTCCAACCCACCAAGCTCGCGTCCAACCCACCAAGCTCGCGTCCAACCCACAAAACACTATTCCTCAAAAACCCGTCAGATTGCCAGATTAATCGTTAATTTAGCCCAATATTTTTCCAGTTACCAAGTTTTCGAGCGTAAATCCGATCGAGATTGTATCTTCAACCAAAGCTGTAGGGTTCGGTTAAACTTTAAGAACAACATTACTCATCTTTAATAAATTAACCATTTATTTACTAAAACTTTACCTTTTGATAACCTTTTGCCTGTACGATAAAGCCATCTCCCTATAGATTGGGTGTAACCTGGTCAATTAAAAGCGGGCAATGTTTTACCAAGTAATACCGACCCCGAACAATGACCAGGCTTCTAACGCCTGGACGGAGGCAGACAGCGCAGCTATCGCAACTGCTCAACGGCTATATTTCTTGCACGAGCAAGTAGAAATAGTCGAGCGTATGTCTGTCGGATGGACTGGCGAAAGATTATAAGTGATTGAATAGTCGATCGTTCATAAAAAGCGATCGCAGCGCTAGAGTGCCTCAGCTACTGAAGAAGGCACCTCCCGCTAGCCACATACAAACACAACTCCCACTGATATTTATGTCTTCTGCTGAATTAAGCGAAAGTCCTTCAAGGCTGGCTGTTGGACAAGCCGGCCGCATTTTGTTACTCGAAGGTGAAGACCTGTTGCGGGAAATGCTAGCTTTAGCTCTGAAAGAACAGGGCTATGAGGTGGTGGTTACTAGCGACGGGCGCAACGCTCTGCCTTCTGTGCAAGCTTCCTCGTCATACCACGGTGAATTCGGTTTCAACCTATTAATTATGGACTCAATTAATGGTTTAGATCTGTGTCGAATGTTACGACATCAAGGAAATCCCGTTCCTATTTTGATTATCGGTGCTAGAGGAAGTGCAAACAACTGCGCTTTTTATCTAGAAGCCGGATCGGATGATTATCTCACCAAGCCTTTTGGAATGCGGGAGTTTATCGCCCGGTGTCGGGCACTGATGCGGCGCCAGCGCCTCGGTCAGTTGCCACAACCGATGATGCTGCAATATAAGAACATAACTCTGTATCCTGAAGAGTGCCGCGTCTTGGTTCACGGTATTGAAGTAAAATTTTCTCCTAAACAGTTTCGCTTACTAGAACTATTTATGAGTAATCCCCGGCGAGTTTGGTCTCGCGATCAGTTGCTGGAAAAAATTTGGGGTCAAGATTTTATCGGAGACAGCAAAACAGTAGATGTTCACATCCGCTGGCTGCGCGAAAAGTTGGAAATCGATCCGGGTCAACCGGAATATATCATTACAGTACGGGGGTTCGGCTATCGATTTGGTTGATTGTTTTAATCTGTTGTATGGTTACAAGTTCGAGTTAAATATGACGTAGGTAGGGATACAACAATGTTGTGTCCTTATTTGTATGTATGGGGCAATTATTGATGAGGTACGTTGTTGGGCTTGGGCCCTCTTGAGACGTATAGATAAACGGGGCTAAAGCCCAACTACATACCTTTATTAAATTGGAATATATTCTTAAGTCCAGCAAATTGTGTTACAAAAAGCTAGAGATTAGTGTTCGAGTGCATAGGTACGTTGTTGGGCTTGGGCCCTCTTGAGACGTATAGATAAACGGGGCTAAAGCCCAACAACATACCTTTCAAAAAAATGACCGTCAATTGAGTTTATAGTCTGCGGATAATTAGTCCTTAACCATTTTTTTACCTATGACTATCAAGCGTCGAGAATTCCTACTTTTCTTGGGTGCAACGGGCGGTAGTGTTGCACTCAATTCTTGCCAACAAAAATTTGCCATGCCCTTCTCACAGCCAGTTAACTCTGCCAAGAGTGTGGATAATATGGCACGAGGCATAAACTTCCAACCAGTCAAAGGGCCGATGCCTTTACTAACCAGTAGCACCTTAACAGAAACTGGACAATTCATCCCCATTAGCAGTGCGTCCACCCAGCAGCAAATGCAAGCTTACAGCGCTTACGAAGTAGCCGACGACCTCCTGCTTCCAGAAGGCTTTACCTACGATATCGTAGCTGCTTGGGGAGACAAAGTGGGCGATTCTCACTTCGGCTACAACAATGACTATCTCTCCTTTGTAGAAACTGGCAAAAATCAGGGATTGCTAACTGTTAATTTCGAGTACATCAGTGCCAAGCCCTGGATACAAACTTATCAAAAAGTTATTGGGAAATCTCTGCCTTTTGCTAAGTTAGAAGCGGCAGCTACCTCCGCCGGAAAAGTGGGAGTCAATGCCTTTTCTGCGTCGGAAAAAGACCAGACAAAAAAAATGGTTGCGGAAGTGTCAAAAGCAGCTTTAATTGAGGTGGGAATCGGGGTAATTTCTATCAAAATAAATGATGATGGCAAATGGGTAAGAACGCATTCTCCAGCCGATCGCCGAATTACGGGTATTTCCGGCCTAGAAGACGGGCGCTACCTCAAATCCACCGGCCCGGCGGTAGCCGTGTTCAACAAAAAAGGTAAAGGCTACTCGGACAAGTTGGGCGCAAAAATCATCGGCACTTTTAATAACTGTGCGGGCGGGACTACGCCTTGGGGAACGGTTTTTAGTGCGGAAGAAAACATCCAGAATTTCGTACCGGAACCTGTATTTGCAGACGGTACATCCTTCGATCCAAGCAAGAAAAACTTCTACATCGATGCGGAAGAAATTGGCGGTTTGGGCAATGTCTTCGGCTTGGCGGGTAATAAATACGGCTGGATGGTAGAAGTAGATCCGGCTAACCCCAAGGACTACGGCACCAAACACACTTGGCTGGGACGCTGCCGCCACGAAGCTGTAGGCATTCGCGTAGTAGCCGGAAAACCATTAGCATTTTACTCGGGGTGCGATCGGCGCAGCGGACATATTTACAAATTCGTCAGCAAAAACGCAGTTAAAAACCCCAAAGATAAAGCTAATTCCCAGCTATTGACAGACGGAATGCTTTATGCTGCCAAGTTTAACGCTGACGGCACCGGTAGGTGGATTCCATTAAAAACTGACACGCCTGTCAATCCAGATTTGCCTAGCCTTCATGGAGGCGGAATGATTAATTTGCCGCTGCGTCCCGCAGGCGGTTTTGTCAAAGTCGAAAAAGATGCAGAAGCAGTTGCTTTTAAACAAAAATTCAAGACTTTAAATGACCTCTACGAAGGCACAGCTAAGGAAAAACAAGGTGCAATTTTAATTGATGCTCATTATGCCGCAAGTGCGGCAGGAGCTACTTGCACTGCTCGTCCCGAAGACACTGAAATTGCTCCTGATGGTTCTCTATACATTACCTTTACTTCCGGTTCTGCCAGCGATAGCGACGGCGGGCCGGATTTGCGAATTTTTCAAGGGAAGGACGGCAAATCTTACGAATACGGCTGGATTATGCGCTTAGTTGAAGAGGGTAACGAGCCATCTGCAATGACTTTTCAGTGGAAAATGTTTGCGACGGGTGGCGAACCGGCTTCGGGCGGATTGGGTTTTTCTAATCCAGATAATTTACTGATTGACAAGGGTGGCAATGTTTGGATGGTAAATGATATGTCTTCTGACAAACTGAATGCACCTGTTGCTGCGGGCCGAGTTGATAAAGATGGGAAACCGATTAGCCAATCTAATTTGCGCGGTTTGTATGGTAACAATGCAATTTGGTTTTTGCCGGCTTCTGGCCCCAATGCTGGGGAGGCTTTTTTGTTTGGAATTGGGCCGATGGAGTGCGAAACTACTGGGCCGTTTTTTACTGAGGATGAAAAGACTTTGTTTTTGTCAATTCAGCATCCAGGAGAAATTAACGGAATGCGGCAGGATATGGCGGCAGACGATCGCAATTTTGCCATGAAGACTATTGATGGTAAGGAATTTTTGCAGACTCGAAAAGTGCCCGTAGGATCGAATTGGCCTCTTAAAACAGTTAATAATCCACCTAAACCTGCGGTGGTGGCAATTCGGCGGGTGAATTCGCAGCCGTTGACTTAGTTTCAATTTGAGCGCAAAGGGCGATCGTCCTTTGCGCTCAAATCCGTCAATCGAAAACCTAAGTATGTCGGGTGCTTGTGTCTGCACCTTACTGCTATTGGGCATCTTGCAGGCGATCGCTTATGGCTTATGGCTTATGGCTTCTGCTATGAATTTGTACGATCGATAAATTACCACCACAGCCCAAAGCTTGCACTCCCGGCACTTTGACTTAAAAAGTGCAACAAATGATCCAGCGCTCGCAATATTACCTCTATTTATTGTAGAATCGAAAGCAGGCGTTTGTATTTATTCATTCATGCACTAAAAAATGTTGTAGAGTCGAGCGGTGCACGCTTCTGTTCAAAAGTTGCACCTCAAAAATCAGCAGACTCTGGCAAGACGGAATAACCAGAATAAAACTTACGAAAAGAAACCGGGTTTTTACAACAAATCTTGGTTTGACAGCGACGAATCTGGTTGCTAAATCGGTTTCTCAACTCCTGTGCATCCCAAAGAGAGCGAAATACGGCATGGCGATTTGGGCGGGCGGTCAATTTTTTCCAGGTGGATGTCGCCCGCCTGCGAGTATTTCTGAACTCAAAACAATCCCGATCCTAATTAGATCCAGCACTAACGTTGTGAACAAAACCCCATCTACTGCCACCGAAGCCGCAAAAACTGCTCGCTCCCGAACCCTGCGAACAGTTCTGATAGTTCCCTTCGTCTTGCAACTGTTCGCGGCGGTGGGACTGGTAGGATATCTCTCATTTAAAAACGGACAGAAGGCAGTCAACGAAATTGCCGATCGACTAATGACAGAAGTAGGCAGCCGCGTCCAACAGAATCTCGGTGCTTACCTGACTGTACCCCATCAGGTCAACCAGATCAATGCTGTTGCGATCGAACTCGGCACCTTCAACCTGGAAGATGTACCTGTTTTACAGCGTCATTTTTGGCGGCAGCTTCAGATATTTGACACCCTCACTTTTACCGGTTTAGGATTAGAACAAAGAGACAACTTGGGGGCAGAAAGGCTCGACAATGGCTCGCTGACTTGGAGAGTATCGACAGCAGCAAGTAACTATGATTTCCGCACCTATGCCACCAATGAATCCGGCGAAATCGGCGCAGTATTAAACAACAAAATTAATTTTGACCCGCGCACTCGCCCCTGGTACAAAGCTGCGGTAGCTGCTGGTAAACCCACCTGGAGTCAGATTTATCCCAATACGGCTGGCATTACTGCCTATCTCGGCGCATCTATGCCTTTCTACGACAAACAAGGCAAATTGCAAGGGGTATTGCTAACTAATATTAATTTGTCCACCATTGGTAAGTTTTTGCAAAGCTTAAAAATCGGCGAAACTGGACAGGTTTTTATTGTCGAGCGATCCGGAATGTTAGTCGCAACTTCGACAGGAGAAAGACCGTTTCATACCATCAACAAAGAATACGGAGCCGAACGAGTTAAAGCAATTGACAGTAAAAATACTTTCACTCAAACCACGGCTAAATATTTACGAGCTAATTTTAACGAGTTTCAATCTCTGAAAACGGCGCAGTCACTAGAATTTGATGTTGAGGGGAAAAAACAATTTTTACAAGTTCTGCCTTGGCAAGATGACAAAGGATTGGATTGGTTAATTGTGGTGGTGGTTCCCGAAGCGGATTTTATGGCACAAATTAATGCCAACAATACTGCGACTATTTTGTTGTGCGCTGCTGCTTTTGTCATCGCGATAATTGTTGGCGTTGTTACGGCTAGATGGGTGACAAAACCAATTTTATCTTTGAACGAGGCTGCCAAAAATATTGCTAAAGGTGAATGGGGCAAAAGTGTAACGCTCAACCGATCCGATGAAGTCGGGGAACTTGCCAATTCATTTAATAGTATGGCGGCGCAACTTCAAGTATCTTTCACAGAAATGCAAGCTTTGAATGCCGAATTGTCTGAGAGTGAAAGTCGATTAAACCAAATTTTGGAAGCAGTGCCGGTGGGTATATTTGTCGCCGAGTCTAGTGGCAAACCTTACTATGTTAATTCTCGCGCTCAGGATTTATTAGGTACAGGCATCATCGCTAATACTGAGTCAGAACTTCGAGAGATTTATCAAGCTTATCTGGCAGGTACCAACGAACTTTATCCAGCAGACAAAGAACCCCTTGCTAATGCTTTTAAGGGAGCCAGCGTTAACGTTGATGATATGGAAATTCGCCAGTCTGACAGGATTATTCCGATCGAGGTTTGGGGAACGCCCATTTATGATGATAAAGGAAAGGTGAGTTATGCGATCGCAGCTTTTGCCGATATCACCCAGCGCAAACAAGCCGAGAAATTGGTAGCGGAATACAACCGCACTCTCGAAGTCCAAGTCACCGAAAGAACCCAAGAGCTCAAAACAGCCTTAGACAACCTGCAAACCACTCAAGAAGAGCTGATTCAATCGGAAAAAATGGCAGCTTTAGGTCAATTAGTCGCCGGAGTTGCCCACGAATTGAATACTCCTCTGGGCGCAATTCGATCGAGTGCCGGAAGTATGACTACTTTTTTAGAGCAAACCATCACCAATTTGCCCTCACTGTTTCAGTCGCTTTCCCCCGCAGAATCTGAAAGTTTTAACACACTACTGTATCGCTCGCTACAAAAAGATCTGACTTTAACAGCTAAAGAAGAAAGGAAGTTAAAGCGGACTTTGATTCGTCAACTCGAAGACGAAAATATTGACGAAGGGAATGCGATCGCCGACACTTTGGTAGATATGGGGATTTACGAGGCTGACGACTTTCTGTCTCTGCTGCAAAAGGTCGATCGCGATCGCATCTTAGAAATGGCTTACAAACTCTCCGAAATCCAGCGAGGAACCCAAACAATCAATACCGCAGCCGATCGCGCTTCTAAAGTCGTATTCGCCTTGAAAACCTATGGCCGTTACGACTCATCAGAAACGATGGCTGCATCTAATATAACCGAAGGCATAGAAACCGTACTCACCCTGTATCAAAATAACCTCAAACACAACGTCGAAGTCATCCGCAATTTCCAAACAATACCGCCCGTAATGTGCTATGCAGACCAACTCAATCAAGTATGGACAAATCTGATTCACAACGCCCTGCAAGCGATGGACAATCAAGGCACATTAACTCTGGATATCCTTCAGGAAGGCAACAATATCAAAGTCGGTGTTACAGATAGCGGCGCCGGAATTCCATCCGAAGTAATGCCCAAAATATTCGCTCCATTCTTCACCACAAAACCCCCCGGAGAAGGCAGCGGTCTGGGTCTCGATATAGTCAGAAAAATTATTGACAAACATCGCGGTAAAATAGAAGTTGAATCTGTTCCAGGCCAAACTACTTTTACAGTTGTTCTACCTGTCAATCTCTCCTAAAACTTAGTTAATTAGCAAAAATGTCTAAACCAATTATCCTGTGTGTTGATGACGAAAAAGTAGTTTTAAAAAGTCTGAAAACGCAACTAAAATCTGCCTTTGGGAATGCTTATCTTTACGAGATAGCAGAAAGTCCCGCCGATGCTCTAGAGTTAATTGATGAATTCACTGACGACGAAATCTCAGTTATCTTGATTGTATCGGATTGGTTAATGCCAGGAATGAAAGGAGATGAATTTCTGATTCGAGTTCATCAAAAATTTCCAAAAACAGTAAAAATTATGCTGACCGGTCAAGCCGATGAAGAGGCAGTCAAGAGGGCTTTTGACGAAGCCAACCTCCATCGGTGTTTGCAGAAACCTTGGTCGGAATCAGAGTTGATCGAAACCATTAAAACAGCCTTATCATTATGACCAAACAAGTCATTATTTGCGTTGACGATGAAAAAACAATTCTGAAAAGTCTTAAAACAGAATTAAAAGAAGCTTTAGGCAATACTTATGAGATTGAAATTGCCGAAGGAGGTAAAGATGCCCTAGAGTTAATTGCTGAATTGCTCGAAGACGGCTATGAAATCCCTTTGATTATCTCGGACTACGTGATGCCTGACATGAAAGGCGATGAATTGTTGCGGCTAGTTCACGAAATTTCCCCCAAAACTCTCAAGGTGATGCTGACCGGTCAGGCGACTATTGAAGCGGTAGGAAATGCCATCAAACAGGCAAAACTCTACCGCTACATCGGCAAACCTTGGCAAACTGAAGACTTAAGATTGACTGTGACAGAAGCCGTCCACAGCTACAGTCAGGATAAAAAACTAGCAGAACAAAATGCCGAACTTCGGAAAATCAATCAGGAGTTAGAAGTTGCTCTGTCACAGCAATTAAAATTAACAGAAGCTGCTAAACGCTTTGTGCCGAATGAATTTGTCTCGCTGCTAAGCCACGATAGCTTGAGCGACGTTCGACTCGGCGACAGCGTGGAAAAGGAAATGTCAATATTGTTTTCCGATATTCGGGATTTTACGGCTCTTTCTGAGAGCCTGACACCTCAAGAAAATTTCAATTTTATTAATTCCTATTTGAGTCGAATGGAGCCAAACATTATTAAAAATCACGGCTTTATTGATAAATATATTGGCGATGCAATTATGGCTTTATTCGGTCAGAGTGCCAGCGATGCCGTGAATGCTGCAATTTCTATGTTGCACAGTCTCGCTGAATACAATCAACATCGCATGAGTTGCAGTTACGCACCTATTAAAATTGGGATTGGCATCAATACGGGTTCATTGATGTTAGGAACAGTTGGGTCAACTAACAGGATGGACAGTACGGTGATTGGCGACGCTGTGAATTTAGCCTCGCGGCTGGAAACTATGACGAAAAGTTACGGGGTGTCGATGTTGATCGCTCAAAATACTTTTTTGCAGTTGACCGATCCCAAAAGTTACTCAATCCGAAATATCGGCTGTGTTCGAGTAAAAGGTAAATCGGATTTGATGACAATTTACGAAGTTTTTGATGCCGATCCACCTGAATTGAAAGAGCGTAAGTTAGCAACTTTACCCGTATTTGTCGAAGCACTGTATAATTACGCTGCTGCTAAACATCAAGAAGCGGCAGAACTGTTTGCGGATTGTGTACGCAAGAATCCCCTAGATAGGGTGGCGCAAAATTATCTGCAACGCTGTCACGAAATGCACGCAATATTGCCCCAAAGTAATTCTGACTTTATTTAATATAATAAATTGAATACATTCCGGTCATTACCAACTATAAATGAACCGGAAATAGGAAAGAAAGCTTTGGGTTTGAGTCCATAATCTTATCTCAAGAACCCGGTTTTTTTACTCTCAGAGCGAGAAACCAGGTTCCTTTCAAAAATCCTGGGTTGAGCAACAAAAAATACAGTCATACAGCGGGTTGATGAGCGTCTAGTGCCTAGCAGCGTCCTCTCTTCAGAGAACAGTCTCATACGATTTTCCATTTTCCGATTTGAGATTTGAGATTCGTAATGACTGGCATGAGGGTTGGGATCCTGCATAGAGTCGCATTCTTTTTTTGAACTGGTATCAGTTGAGTGAAAGTCGCGACTATCTTGGCAAATCAGTTGAACTGCGGTAAAATAGTGATTTTAATTGACAGCTCTAAAAAATAACACAAGAGAGTTTAAGCGATCGTGAGCAGCCAGCAAATAGTCCCACCAACGGCGAATATTCTTGTAGTTGACGACACTCCAGCTAATTTGCGCCTTCTCGCTGGGATTTTGACAGAACAAGGGTACAATGTTAGACCCGCACGGGATGGAAACCAAGCTATATCAATTGCCCAAACCATTGCTTTGGATTTGATTTTGCTGGATATTAATATGCCGGTGATCGACGGCTATCAAGTATGCGAAAAGCTCAAAGCGGACGATCGCACTCGCGGCATACCCGTGATCTTCATCAGTGCCTTGAGCGATGTACTGGATAAAATCAAAGCTTTTGGCGTCGGCGGAGTAGACTACATTACCAAACCTTTTCAAGTAGAAGAAGTTTTGGCTCGTGTCGCAACTCACTTGAGTTTACAAAATCTGCAAAACAATTTGCAATCTAAAAATGATGAGCTAGCGGAAACTAATGAGAGATTGAATGCTACTTTGCTAGAATTAAAGTCTACTCAAAACGAACTAATTAATTCAGAAAAAATGGCTGCGTTGGGACAATTAATCGCAGGAATTGCTCACGAAATCAATACTCCATTGGGAGCAATTCGCTCTTCGGCGGGGAACATTTTTAAGTTTTTAGAGCAATCTCTACAGCAGTTGCCTGCACTATTTCAGTCTTTATCTATAGAAGAAGCGGAAATTTTTTTAGCATTAATCAATAGGTCGCTCCAAGAAAAACCCAGTTTCTCTGCCAAAGAAGACCGCAAAGTGAAAAGGCTTTTTATCAGTCAATTTAACTCCGAACAAGTTGCAAAACCAGAGGATTTGGCTGATACGATTGTGGACATGAGAATTTATGACAAAATAGAGCCTTTTTTGCCACTGTTAAAAAGATCTGATAGTTTGTATATCTTAGATAGTGCTTATAAAATATCCGGTATGCAAAGAGGTATGCAAACCATAGCAATAGCAGCAGATAGAGCGGCAAAAATAATATTTGCTCTCAAAGAATACACAGGAGGTCAACCGTCGAGCGATAAGAGTTTAGCCAAGATAGGTGATGGTATCGAAACGGTGTTGACTCTCTATCACAATCAAATCAAAAATCGAGTGAATATAGTGCTGAACCTTCCAGAACTACCCCCTGTACTTTGCTATCCTGACGAACTCAATCAGGTGTGGACAAATATCGTCCACAATGCTTTACAAGCTATGGACTATCAAGGTACTTTAACTATTGACGCGATTGAGGCAGGTGAGCAGATAAAGATTACTATTGCCGATACAGGCAAAGGTATACCGTTGGATATTCAAGAGAAAATATTTGAGCCTTTTTTTACAACAAAATCCTTAGGGGAAGGTAGTGGTTTAGGGTTGCATATTGTTAAACAAATAATTGACAAACATCAAGGTAAAATAGAAGTAAAATCACTTCCCAGACAAACCACGTTTACAGTTTATTTACCGAGGAATTAGTAGCACAAAACTGAAGTCATACCATTTGAGATTTGAGATTTGAGATTTGAGATTGGGAATGACTGATGACTATCAGGGTTTGAATCGCGGGCTTACATTTGCATTCTTTCTTGAAACTGGTATTACGGATCGACGGGTAGCTGTTTCTGCTTTCTTTTTCTCCCAATTCCCAATTCCCAATTTCCAATCTCCAATTCCCAAGTCACAATTTTTAGTGTAAAGAGTAAAATGCCTAAACCAGTAATTTTATGTGTTGATGATGAAATCGCTGTATTGGAGAGTCTCAAAGTGCAACTCAAGTCAGCTTTTGGTACTGAATATTCTTATGAACTGGCCGAAAATGCGATGGATGCTCTAGAAATGCTAGAGGAGCTTACTGAAGAGGAGTCTCAAGTTCTGGTGATTGTATCAGATTGGTTAATGCCCGGGATGAAGGGGGACGATCTGCTGATTTGCATCCACCAAAAATTCCCAAAAATCGTGAAAGTTATGCTAACAGGTCAAGCTGATGAAGCTGCTATTGCCAGGGTAAAAAAGGAAGCAAACCTTCATTCGTGCTTGTATAAGCCTTGGTTGGAATCGGAGTTAATTGAGATCATTAAATCTGGGCTGAAAAAAACTTGAACCCACAAGTAATTATAGGAGGTGATGGTGAGCAAACTACGATCGCAAGTCTGAATTAATATTCCGGGGAAGTATTACTACTTTGCGATCGCACGTCACATCCAAGTCTGGGTCAAACATTTAGGTATTGCACTAAATAACTGTTCGATCCTTCGGACTTCAGTCCTCTCTTTGAAGGTGAAGAAGGACTAAAGTCCTCACTGCGAACCTTTTTAGAAGGACTCGCATTGTTCACTACGAATCATAGCTCAAAACTTCGCTGTCCATTGCCAACAATGAAGTTTCGAGCAATCTCCTGCAACCGCAACAGCCCCGACGATATCTGAACAGGGAATTAATTCAATTAAAGACCATTTCGATGATTCTTCGGGGTTTTGTTCAACATTTAATAGTGCTGCGGGTTCTCCTGGTGTGAGGGTCACATCAAACTCATTCAGGGGAATAGATAATCCTTTTCCGACTGCTTTGATGTAGGCTTCTTTCCGAGTCCAGCAGGCAAAAAAAGCGTGGTTTTGGAGATTTTTGGATAGAGAACGCAGCACGGTGTTTTCTAATGGTGAAAAAAACTTTTCAGCAATCTCTAGACAGGGAAAGTTGGGATTTATTCGTTCAATATCGACGCCAATATCTCGATTTTTGGTAATGGCAATTAGCCCAAGTTCGTGAGAGTGAGACAAATTGAAACGCAGGGTATCTCCACTTTGGGCGACGATGAGAGAGGGTTTGCCGTAGGGGTTGTATTCAAAGCTTAGATGGCTGGGATTTATGTGCAGGTAGCGACTCAGAATTTCTCTCAGCGCACCGCGAGTCACAATAAATTGCGATCGATCTTTTGGAAAGTGAAAACGCTCTGCTTTTGTCTGTTCGTCGGTAGAGAGAGTCTCTGCTAAAGTCCGCACGCAAGATGCCGCTTGAGCCAGAGAGACGCGCCAAACATGAATTTCGTTGATGTCTAATGTCAGGTTTTCTGGTGGGGAATTCCACGAAGGAACAACAGCAGTCATGTATTTGCCCTTTTTTTGGGCTTGGTGGGTCAAAATATCGTCTCTGGCGATGAGACTATCGATCGAACTATGGGGGCTTTGGGCGGTGGAAGTTGTTTGCTTGGCGGATGTGTTTCCCGACGTGAAATCGCCAATTACAAAGGATTATACCATGAGATGTGCTAATTTTTTGCTTGAGTCTGGCGATCGCACTTGCACGCATCGCACGAGTCTCGATATTATTTTGTATTAGGTAGATTTCACGCCCAGAGCGATCGCACTTTTTTGTTGTCAGCGACCTGAAGAAGGAAAATTTAAGCCAATTGGCTTAAACAATTAAGACAAATTGCTAATGTATGTGTTCCCAAAGATGAATATCTTTATTTCAGCTCTCAGGTCAAAAATCCGGAATATTTAGTGTTTGTTTTGCACTAAAAATCCAGATATCCGCTCCCAAGTTCCCTTTTACATAATTACGTTTTTCCGGTTTTTATAGCAAAAATTGTAGCTTTAGGGGGGGGCAAGGATATATTTATTTTTCCTGCGAGCCATCGGGGGCAAAGCTGCCGATCAGCTCGTATTTACAATTTAATAACTTAGGACTCAGCCTAAAAAGTGATTTTACACGCTACTCATAGCCGCAAGTAAGGTGATGCACGCCACACCCTACATCTAGAAGTTCTGCGTCGAGGACTGGAACTGCAACAAATTCCCAAATAATCCGGATATTCACTCTATTTGGTTGTAAAATTAATTACAGTTGTTTTCCTTTGATTCGTTTTGTCAAATAAACTGCGATCGTGATAGCAAATCTAAAGGATGTCTGCTTTTTTCTGTATGCGCGATCGCCAGGATAACTGCCTGCGTATTTACAGCATCATTTTTTTGACAGCACTGAGGAAACAGGAAATACTGTCTGGCGATGCTTGCGAGTAGGCATCCAAATTTTTAAGGTGGATGTCGGCCACCTACAGTAGTACCTGTAACTAAAGTCAATCAAGAAGTATTAGATGGGGCGATCGCTGTTGCCGGACGATTTGCTTGCTATAATACAGCAAAAATCGCTTGCGTGCACTACAGCAAGGCCAAATTCACAATCAGGGTGCTGGGATAACAAATCATAACTTGTTGGGTGCAACTAATTAAATCCAGAAAGTGTTTTCTAAGCAACAAGTTTTTCCAAGCATGACTACTCCTTCAAACATCAAATTTTTACAACCAACCAAATCTGCTGGCAGATTAGTGGTAAAAGCAGTTCGCTCCCTCCCTTTGCGAACAGTTCTGGTAGTTCCATTCGTGGTGCAAATATTCGCAGCAGTCGGAGTTGTGGGGTATTTGTCATTTCGCAATGGACAGCAAGCTGTTAACGAAGTTGCTACCAAATTGCAGGAAGAAATTAGCGATCGCATCTCCGAAAGAATCCAAGCATACATGGCATTTCCCCACCAACTAAATCAATTCAAAGCCAATGCTTTTGAGCTGGGGGATCTCAACTTGCAAAACATTCCGCAAATACAGCGCCACTTCTGGAAGCAACTGCAAACTTTTGACACAGTAAGCGTTACGTATATTGCCACTCCAGGCGGAGATTTTATTGCCGCGAGGCGCACTAATGAGGGAAACTTTTTATTGCAAGAACGCACCGAGCTTACAGACGGCAACATGAATTATTATGCTGCTAACAACCGCGGCGAACCAACGAACTTAGTTAAAGTAAAACCTAAATTTGACCCGCGAGTTCGTCCCTGGTACACAGCAGCAACCGAAGCACAAACGGCAACTTGGAGCAAAATTTACGCCGACTTTACCAGCAAAGGATTGGGAATTACAGCGGCGCAACCGTTATACGACGAATCGGGGCAGTTGCAGGCAATTTTAGGCACTGACTTACTATTTTCGCGAGTTAACGAGTTCCTCCAAAAGTTAAAAATTGGCAAATCTGGTCAAACGTTTATTATTGAGCGATCGGGTGAATTAATTACAACATCAACGCAAGATCCAGTATATTTAATCAAAGGTGAAGAGACAGAAAGAATTCAGGCAACTGCCAGCCAAAACGCCACCATCAGCCTCACTACTAAATACCTGCAAGAACATTTTGGTAACCTCAACAACATTCAGCAAAACCAACAGCTTAGGTTAAAGATTAAAGACCAGCTACAATTCATGCAAGTTACGCCCCTAAAAGATGACAAAGGTTTGAACTGGCTGATTGTAGTAATTATTCCCGAATCAGATTTCTTGGAACAAATTAATACCAACAACAAAACTACTGTTTTGCTGTGTATTGCAGCTTTGGCGGCAGCTATAATTGTCGGTATACTAACAGCTAGATGGGTGACAAAACCAATTTTACACTTAAATGAAGCAGCAAAAAATATTACCAAAGGTCAGTGGGGGAAAACTGTAGAAATAAACCGGAATGATGAAGTTGGCGAACTTGCTAACTCATTTCAAACTATGGCACAACAACTGCAATTTTCTTTTGAGGAAATGCAAAGTTTGAATGCTGAATTATCCGAGAGTAAAAGCCGACTCAACCAAATTTTAGAAGCCGTGCCGGTGGGGATATTTGTAGCAGAACCCAGCGGTAAACCCTACTACGTTAATTCTCGGGCTCAATCCTTGCTTGGTAAAGACATGGTTGACGATATGAAATCTGCTGAAATTGGAGAGGTATATCAAATTTATCTCGCCGATAGCGGGGAAATATACCCTCAAGAAAAAGACCCGATAGTGTGTGCTTTTCGAGGGGCAAGTGTCAATGCTGACGATATAGAAATTCACCAGCCAAACAGGACTATTCCGCTCGAAGTTTGGGGAACGCCAATTTATGATGACAAAGGAAAGGTGAATTATGCAATCGCAGCTTTTACCGACATTACCCAACGCAAAGAATCCGAAAAATTAGTAGCCGAATACAACCGCACTCTCGAAGTTCAAGTTACCGAAAGAACCCAAGAACTTAGAACAGCATTAGAAGACCTACAAACTACCCAACAAGAGTTAGTTCATTCAGAAAAAATGGCTGCTTTAGGACAATTAGTAGCGGGAGTTGCCCACGAACTAAATACTCCGCTGGGTGCGATCCGTTCGAGTGCCGGAAATATGAGCAAATTCTTGGGACAAACCCTCTCCAACTTGCCCGAACTTTTTCAATCGTTTTCTCCCGAAGAAGCCGATAACTTCTTCATGTTATTAAATCAATCGCTGCAAAAAGATATAACTTTGACAGCCAAAGAAGAAAGGAAATTAAAGCGAACTTTGGTCGGTCAACTAGAAGATGAAAATATTGACGAAGCCGATGATATCGCGGACACCTTAGTAGATATGGGGATTTATGAAGCGGATGACTTTATGTCTCTGTTGCAAAAACCCGATCGCGAGCTAATCTTAGACATGGCTTACAAACTCACAGAAATCCAGCGAGGCACCCAAACAATTAATACCGCAACGGATCGAGCATCAAAAGTCGTCTTTGCTCTAAAAAATTATGCCCGACACGACTCTTCAGAAGTGATGATTCAATCGGATTTAGTTGACGGCATAGAAACCGTACTTACCCTTTATCAAAACAACTTGAAACACGGGGTAGAAGTATTGCGAAACTTCCAAGAAATTGAACCTGTACTCTGCTACCCCGATCAACTAAATCAGGTGTGGACAAATCTCATCCACAATGCCCTGCAAGCGATGGATAATAAAGGTACATTAACTCTGGATGTTTTTCAAGAAAGCAATCGTGTCAAAGTGGCTGTCACGGATAGCGGTAAGGGAATTCCTGAAGAAGTTATCTCGAAAATATTCCAGCCTTTCTTCACAACTAAGCCACCGGGAGAAGGCACAGGTTTAGGGCTTGATATTGTCAGAAAAATCATTGAAAAACATCGCGGTACAATCGAAGTTGCATCGGTTCCTGGCAAAACGACTTTTACCGTTTCTATACCCGTCAATCCCGGATAACCTCTTTGAGGGTAGGCATTGCTCTTATCGCTTCTGCAACTTGCGTTATGCGTTTTTTTGGGGACAGTGCCTGCCCAACAAACTAGAGGATACACTCAATGGCAAACAAAGAACGGCTGAGAATAAAAAAGTATGTCTAAACCTGTTATCCTGTGCGTTGACGACGAAAAAGTAGTTTTGAAAAGTCTCAAAACTCAACTCAAATCAGCCTTTGGCAATACCTACGTTTATGAATTAGCGGAAAATCCCGCCGATGCTTTAGAATTGATAGATGAATTTAATGATGATGATACAGCGATCATCTTGATTGTTTCTGATTGGTTGATGCCGGGAATGAAAGGAGATGAATTCCTAATTCGCGTTCATCAAAAATTTCCGAATATAGTTAAAGTGATGCTGACAGGTCAAGCAGATGAAGATGCTGTTCAAAGAGCATTTGACGAAGCTGATTTGCACCGTTGCTTGCACAAACCTTGGTCGGAAGAAGAGTTAATTGAAACCATTAAAACGGCTTTATCGCTATGAGCAAACAAGTGATTATTTGCGTCGATGACGAAACTACGGTTCTGAAAAGCCTCAAAGCTGAATTAAAAGATGCTTTAGGCAATACTTACCGGATTGAAATTGCGGAAGGAGGTGAGGATGCTCTAGAGTTAGTTGCCGAACTTATGGAAGACGGAGAAGAGATTCCTTTAATTATCTCCGACTACGTGATGCCTGATATGAAAGGAGATGAATTATTGAGGCGGGTTCATGAAATTTCTCCCAAAACTCTCAAGGTGATGCTAACAGGGCAGGCGACAATTGAAGCTGTGGGAAGTGCGATCAAGCACGCGAAACTCTACCGCTATATCGGCAAGCCTTGGCAAACTGAAGACTTGAAATTGACCGTGACAGAAGCCGTTCACAGCTACAGTCAGGATAAAAAACTAGCAGCACAAAATGCCGAACTGCGAAAAGTGAATGAGAGGTTAGAAATAGCCTTGGAACTGCAATCACAATTAACTAAGGCTGCCAGACGGTTTGTGCCGAATGAATTTGTCTCGCTACTAAGCCGTGAAAGCTTGGTTGATATCAAACTCGGCGACAGCGTGGAAAAGGAAATGTCTGTCTTGTTTTCTGATATTCGGGATTTTACGACTCTTTCTGAGGGAATGACTCCTCAGGAAAATTTCAAGTTTATTAATTCTTATTTGAGCCGCATGGAGCCAACGATTATTGAAAATAACGGTTTTATTGATAAATACATTGGCGATGCAATTATGGCTTTGTTCGGTCACAGTGCCAGCGATGCTGTGAATGCTGGAATTTCTATGCTACACCGTCTCGACGATTACAATCAACACCGCGTTAATGAGGGCTTTGCACCGATTAAAATTGGGATCGGTATCAATACGGGCAACCTGATGCTGGGAACTGTTGGGGGAACAACGAGGATGGATAGTACGGTGATTAGCGATGCGGTGAATTTAGCTTCCCGCGTGGAAACGATGACGAAAAGTTACGGGGTATCGATGTTAATTACTAACAATACTTTTTTACAGTTAAATGTAAGTGAATACCAAAAATATGCAATCAGAAATATTGGTCGAGTTAGAGTTAAAGGCAAATCTGAGTTGGTGACGATTCATGAAGTATTTGATGCCGATCCGCCGGAAGTTAAAGATGGCAAGTTAGCAACTTTTAATATATTTATAGAGGCTTTGTGGAACTATAGTGCGAGCAAACATAAGGAAGCGGCACAACTGTTTGCTGAGTGCGTTCGCAAAAATCCGCTCGATCGCGTAGCACAGAATTACCTGAAACGTTCTCAGGAAATGCAGTCACTATTAACTGAGGGTAAGTCGGATTTTTTTTGATTGTTTATTAGTCCTATCAAATGCGGTTTGATCGTTCGGAGTTTAGTCTTTAAATCCCAATACGCTTGGGATTATAAAGTCCGATCGGCAAAATGAGAGTGAAAAACAGATACGCTCGATTGCTTCGTTCCTCTCGAAGGACAAATCCTAAGCCAAGCGTATTGCCCTTAAACCCAAGTTTGTAGAACTTTTCCGGCTATTTGCTGTCCCAACCAAGGTGTGTTTGCCGATCGCGATTTCAGACTGCGCCCTTCAACCGTCCAAGTCATGAGCGGGTCGAACAAAATCAGCTCAGCAGAGGCTCCCAGTGCCACCTTCGCGGGGGTTTGACCGAGACAAACGGCGGGGCCTGTACTCAACACTCGCCACAGTTCTAAAGCGGAAAATTCACCAGTTTCTACGAGTCCGTGCCATAACAGAGGTAGCGCTAATTCCAAGCCGATCGCCCCTGGGGGACTATCCGCAAAAGCCACGGTTTTTTCTTCGTAAGTACGCGGATTGTGGTCGATCGCGATCGCATCAATCACCCCATCTTTCACAGCTTGAATTAAGGCTAATTGGTCGCTCAGATTGCCTAACGGCGGTTCGAGGTGTAAATTCGGATCGTAGGGAACCGAAGCAGTTAGAGCATTTTTGCCAGCGGAATCTTGAGAGTTTCCTGAGATTGCGCCGACATTTAACAGCAAGTGCATCCAAGTTACACTCGCAGTCACCGGTAAATCCCGCGCTTTGGCATCTCGAATCAATTCCACGCTTCGGGCGGTTGAAACGCGCATGATGTGCACTCTTGTTCCCCCAGATGCCACTAACTCCAGGATTGCCGCCAAAGCCGATGTTTCTGCACTTGCGGGAATTCCTGGTAAACCCAAGCGCACGGAGACTGCACCTTCCCGCGCGGCGCCATTTCCGGCTAAAGTGCGATCGCACGGCCACAAGGCGATCGACTTATGCAAGGGCTGGATATACTCAAGCAAACGCCTCACCAGAGCCGGATTAGACAGCGGGAAACCGTCCGCAAACCCTACTATTGGAGAGGAGGCAAGCTCCCCCAACTCGGCCATCTGCTGCCCTTTAACGCCCGCTGTCAGCGCGCCCCAAAAATACAAGCGGGGTAGGGAGGGCGATAAATTGCGGATGTGTTGTTGCAACAAGGCTAAACCGGCCAAGTTGTCCACAGGTGGGGATGTATCGGGCAAAATTGCTAGGCGGGTAAAACCGCCAGCCGCCGCCGCCTGCATTAAGGATTCTAGGGTTTCTCGTTCCTCAAAACCCGGTTCTCCGCTATGACTGTAGATATCGGCTAATCCTGGCCCTAAAATTAGGCCTCGGCAATCCCGGACTTCTGTGTCGGCGGGAATTTCGGTGATGTTTTCTTGGATTGCTGCGATCTGATTTTCGGTAATTAGAATGTCAGCGGTGCGATCGATCTTTGAAATTGGATCGATTACTCTTATGTTTTGTAGCAGTTCGCGATTCATATAGAAGGAAGAGGGAAGAAGGAAGAAGGAAGAAGGAAGAGGGAAGAGGGAAGAGGGAAGAGGGAAGAAGGAAGAGGGAAGAACGAACCGCGAAGACGCTAAGGACGCGAAGCAAGAGGGAAGAAAGGCAAGGGTTTCTGCAATTGATGTTTCGTGGTTGCTATTAAAATTCAGACTTTTGTCCGGCGAAGCGTGGGGGAGGGTATTGGTATTCGTGTTAACTTAAGCTTTAAACGTGCTATCAATCTACTGTTTGATAATTAGGCCTTCGATCCCCCCGCATTCTTGCCCCCTACTCCCTCTTAAGAAGCAGGGCGGTTTTATTGTCCGAAAAATAAATCTGAAACTACTGAAAGCATTGCTCAAACGTCGGGTGGCGTATTAGACGCAACTGTCATATTAATCAAGGTACGTAGTTGGGCTTGGGCCCTCTTTATAAATACGTCTAAAGAGGGCCCAAGCCCAACTACGTACCTATTTCTATGATGACTATAAAACCACCCTGCCTACTCCCCCTTAAGAAGGGGGGAACCGGAAGCACTCTTGCAGCCCCCGGATAGTCTGAGGACTTTGATAAGGCTCTTATCCCCCCCCTTCTTAAGGGGGGTTAGGGGGATCGAGACTCGACGAAGAGCGAGATTAATCAAGGATTTTAGACTTAAGTTAACACCTGAAAAATTACAGTGCTCCGGCTGCTGTTTGATCGAAAACACCGCCACTTAAATGAGTTGTGATATTCATCGCCTGCAATACTGGCAAACCATCGGGGCCGTGGGGATAATCTATTACGCTAACGGCGCCGTTTCCTTGTTTGAATTTCCAGAAATGTTCGGGTTCTAAATTGAATAGGTGGCAGAGGAGGGCTTTGTTGACGGCATCGTGGGCAACTACAATTCCTGTGCCGCTAACTGATTTTACAATTTCTCGCCACGCTGCGATCGCCCTTGTCCAAACTTGCTCTAAATTTTCTCCTTCTGGCATTTGCACTTTTTCGGGAGATATTTTCCATTCTTCGAGCAAACCTGGATAGGATGCTTCTATTTCTGATTCAAATTTTCCTTCCCAAAGTCCGTGGCTAATTTCGCGCAATTCGTCGCGGAGTTCGAGTTGCAAATCGCCGTGATATTTGAGAATAATTTCGGCAGTTTCTTTCGGGCGCAGCATGGAACTGCTGATGGCAAAATCTAATTTTACATCCTTAAGAAATTCTGCGGCTTGTCGAGCTTGTTCGCGGCCGTTGTCGTTGAGTGGTACGTCTATTTGTCCTTGAAATTTACCTGCTCTATTCCAGTCTGTTTCGCCGTGACGCACTAGCAACAAGCGCGGGCCGCTGTGTCCGTCCCTCGGTTTGGGGAAGATTTCTCCGGTATGGGCGGTTAAATTCAGCGATTCTAATTGAACAGCAATTTTATTGTTGGACTCTGTTTGTTCATCGGCAGATCCCAAATTGATGACACTAATTCCGCAATTTGATTGTTGAATTGATTGATAGTAATCTGGGGCGATTTCTGAAGCTGTGGCGATTAGGGCGCGGTTGATTCCGTTGTGACCTACTACTAGAATTGTGCCAGAAGTGTGGCGTGATAAAAGTTCTTTCCAAAACTTGCGGGCGCTAGCAAAAACGGCTAGTACCGGAAAGTGTTCGATTTCTCCTTCGGGGGAGGGGATTTTCATGGAAAATTTGTCGGGATGTTGTTGCCATTGCTGATATGCTTCGGGGAATTGGTCGATCGCCTCTTGACGCAGCATTCCTTCCCACAATGGCAAATCGATTTCCATCAATTTATCAGTTGGCTGGAGTTGTGGCGGATTTGTCAAGCGCGACAGGATGATTTCGGCTGTTTCTTTGGCTCGTTGCAGGGGACTTGTATAGGCGGCATCAAAGGTGATACTGCTCAGGATGTCGCCTACTTGCTTTGCGCCGGCGCGGCCTGCTTCTGTCAAAATTGATTTATCAAGGCGGCCTTGGATGCGACGTTCTTGATTGTATGTGCTTTTGCCGTGACGGACTAAGATAATGCGGGTCATTCGATTTTAGATTTTAGATTTTAGATTTTAGATTTAGCCTGTTACTGAGTCCGTGGGTGCTGGTGCGTACCTTACCCAGTCTTCGGGTGCGAGGCGAGTCAAAAAGATTAACCAGTGAAATTTTACCAGGTGGCGGGATACTCTCGGCTGCAACGACCTATGATTAAAGATGGGAAAGAGTTAGACACAGATTTGCGCGGGACGGAAAACCAGGAATGACACTGAAGCGGATAATTTTAGGTATTTTAACGGCGATCGCGATCGCTCTGGTCGGTTTATCTTTACTTGCTAGTTGGAGTGAACCCCAAATCCAAAGCCGGCTGGAACTCTATCAGACAAATTTGCTGCTGCACGCCTCGGAGTGGCAAGGAGAAAATAATCAGGGTGCTAATTTAAGTTCGGCGCGCAACAATATTATCGGTTCCGATCCTCTAAATACGGCTTTAACGCAGTATAAAGACGCGCGAGATTCGACTCAAAAAACTCTCGAAACAACTCAAGCACAATTCAAACAAATTCCGCCGACTCTCGTCTCAAAGTCGGAAAATTCTGCTCTCAAATCGGCACAACAAAAGGCTGTGCAAGAGTTGACAAGCCAACAGTCAGCGCTGCTAAACGAACTTGACTTGCGATTGGGAGTTTTGCAGGCAAGCAGCGGCAAAACGAAGGAGGCGATCCAAACTTGGCAGGGTTTAGTTACGCGGTACAAAACTGAAATTGATGCCGATCCTTCCGTGGTAACTGCTCAGGTTTTAACGGGAATTTGGAGCAATCCGCCTCAACTTTTGCCGGATGCTGAGCCGCGCATTCAAAAGTCTTTGGATGGGTGGTTTCGCTATCGCGCTCTAGCACAACTTTACAAGCTGCAAGAACGTTCTAAAGAGCTGGTGGCGCTGCAAGCAGCAGAGCAAGTAACGGCTGAGCAAGCTATAGAAAAGTTGGCAATTGTTGTTGGCGTTCCGGCTATATCTCTTTGTATCGGCACGGTTTTGCTGGTTGGTTTGAGCGTGCAGTGGCTGTTGCAGCGCCAGCAGTTAGATAAGGCAGGTTCGGGGCCACTGTTGGCGCGCAATGCCAGCTTGACTTGGGATGTGCCTTGGGATGGCGAGATTGTTTGGCAGGTGCTGGTGGTCGGCTTTTTCTTTGTCGGGCAAATCTTGATTCCCTATTTTTTGCTGCCAGTTTCTCTAGCTGTTCTTAAGCTGAACCCTGCTACTTTTGACGGGCGCGAAAAGGCTTTTTATATCTTTGCTACTTATTTGTTGCTGTCGGCTGGCGGGCTTTCGGTACTGTATTTTTCGGTCAAGTCTTTTCTACCTTTACCTGATGGTTGGTTTCGGATAGATTGGCGGGGAAATTGGTTTTTGTGGGGGTTTGGCGGCTATTTTGTGGCTTTGCCTTTGGTGGTTGTGGTGTCGCTGATCAATCAACAATTATGGCAGGGACAAGGCGGCAGCAATCCGATTTTGCCGATCGTCCTTGAAGGTAGGGACAACGTGGCTCTGGCGGTGTTTTTCGGCACTGCTGCGATCGCCGCTCCGGTTTTTGAGGAAATCGTGTTTCGGGGCTTTCTACTGCCTTCTCTGACTCGCTATTTGCCTGTTTCCGGGGCGATCGCAGCTTCGGCTTTTTTGTTTGCAGTGGCTCACTTGAGTGTCTCTGAGATTCTGCCTTTGGCGACTTTGGGCGCGGTGTTGGGGTTTGTGTACACGCGATCGCGCAATCTCCTCGCCCCCATGCTTCTCCACAGTCTTTGGAATAGCGGAACTCTCCTGAGTCTGTTTCTTTTGGGCGGTGGCGCGGGTTAATTGGGGCGGTTGTAAATAATTGTGAATAAACCGGGTTTTTGTGACATCTACCTGCATCGTCTGCTGAGGTAGAAATTCGCGATCGCCCGGTCGCTGACTTTAACGGAAAAACTTGCTTTAACATTGAAGTAATATCTTGTAGGTCGATCGATGTCAGGTTAGCCCGGGCGATCGCACCCAACCGAGCGTGACCATTCTGCTAATTTTTATGTTAAATTTAAGTAAGGATGAGGTTTCAAACCAATGAGCAATTTCAACAGCCACAAGTTAGAGAGAACGCCAAGTTGGATGCGTTTCGCACCCTACGCAGCCCTAGGCATTTTAATATTTTCTGTCAATTCCGGTAGCGAACTCAATTATTTCTTGAGAGGCTACTCAGTCATTCTACAGGCTCAAGCCGGTATAGTTCTGCTGTATTTTGCGATGTCCAAGTTTCGCAAAAACCCAAATAAATGAGTAAAAATTAGAATTAGTAATATTGCTTGCCTCGATCGCATTCGTTGTCTATCGCGTTCGTTAAAATAAAAAACTGGGGAAAGGGAAAAATGGTAAAAGATAAAACCGTAGCAGTTGTGTTAGCTTTCTTTATCGGAGGTTTCGGAGGTCACAAATTTTATTTGGGCAACAATGTAGCAGGAGTATTCTATTTGCTCTTTTCGTGGACATTAATTCCCTCACTGATCGCATTTTTCGATTTCATTGGGCTGCTGCTGATGTCGGAACCAGCTTTTAATGCACAGTACAATGGCGGAATGTTGCCGTCTGGGTATGCCCTCAGAGGGGCAAAAGATGTCACAGGGGCGATCGCAGAATTGAAAGGACTTTACGATATGGGCGCAATTACCGCCGAAGAATATGAAGAAAAACGCCAAAAACTGCTGCGGGAATTGTAGTTAAGAAGGAAGAAGGAAGAAGGAAGAAGGAAGAAGGGAAGCCACTATCAAAAGGCTGGGATTTACACAAGAGTCAAATATAAACCAATACGCTTCAGTTAAGCCCGGAGATCCCCCCTAACCCCCCTTGCAAAGGGGGGGACAAGATATTCTCTTTCGTCCCCCTTCTTAAGGGGGATTTAGGGGGATCTCCGGGGAAGAAACATTTTTAAGTGAACCGTATTGAAATCTAAAGTCGAGCGAGGATAGAACTAAAGTGTCTCAAGATTTATACTGGCTGCGTCAAACTCCAAACTGGGTGTGGTATTCTTTTATTCCGTATTTTGGCGGATTGGCGATCGTCTATGCAGGGCAAAAAACAAATATTCGCAGTTGGATGGGATGGGGTGTTTGCTTTACTTTAGCAGCACTAGCGCTATCTTCTTCAGCTAATTTCGGCACCCTCGTTTGGATAGCTCAAATTGTCACAGCCTTTGCTTTGAAAAAGCGCTATCTGATCAAAACCGCACCCAGAGGCTTGCTGGTTCCTGCAACTGCGACAAATGCCGAAGAACTAGCCAACGTGCGCGGCAAAATAGATATTAACGAGTGTACCAAAGATGATATGGTCAGAATCTTGGGTTTGCCGATCGTCTACGCTAACGATATTGAATCTTTGCAAAACGAAGGCTACCTTTTTACCCACGCCGAAGAGTTATCGGAAATCGCCGGAGTTCCCGAAAGTCACGTCAGACGCATCGCCCCGATGATTTGCTTTAGCTACAATTATCAAAAAGAATCGCAGTTTACTTGGAAGCGGTTAAACATTCTTTCGCCCGAAGAGTTGATCGAAAGCGGTTTAGATGGGGTTGTGGCTGAAAAAATAGTTAGAGAAAGGCAAAGCAAAGGCGCGTACAAATCAGTTGTTGATGTCAAGCGGCGGACGGGACTGCCTTTTGATTCCTACCGCCATATTTGTTGATTTGTTAATTGGTAGTTGTTAAGCTGTTGTGGATTTAATTTTTATTTTGAGGGCGGGCGAGAAGCCCACCCCACAAGAGTTTGATGCACGCAGACCTCAGAAACCCGGTTTCTGACTAGATTTCTTGTGACTCGACCCAAAACTCGTAGAAACCGGGTTTCTTGCTCCCCATGCGTCAGCAATGAAAGTGTCCAAATTGTTGAATTAGGAACAGCTTATGACAACAAAATTAGAAGTTGACCGACATAAATTGTATGATACCGATTACCTCAGATGGATTGAAACCACTGTGGAAAAGTTGCGGGCTCGCGACTACTCAAATATCGATTGGGAAAACTTGATTGAAGAAATAGAAGACATGGGCCGAAGTGAACGCAGGAGTTTGGAAAGTAATCTTGTGGTAATTATCCTGCACTTGCTGAAGTGGCAATTTCAACCCGATCGCAGAAGCGGTAGTTGGAAAGCTAGCATTGCTGAACACCGTAGACGTATTCGCAAAGCTGTGAAAGATTCATTAAAGTCGGCGACCCTCTCACGAGAGCCGCCGCTCTCCAAAACCGTGCGTGAAAATTTCTCTTCACACGGCTCCTCAGTGACTTGGTGCTTGTCACG
>NZ_JAEQCX010000068.1:0-33949 GCF_020738035.1 Microcoleus sp. PH2017_28_MFU_U_A | reverse complement strand
ATCAATGAACATTTTTTGCAGGATAATTGCCATTCAATCAGAAGCGAGATCCCCAATGGCTCCTACACAAGTAGTTACTTTTGTCAAATTTCTTGTTAATAAAGATGTTTATAAAGCATAGCTTTTTAAGGGGGATGCGAGGGGGATCTCCGGCGCATAAATAGTGTTAAGTAAACCGTATTGTTATATAACCACTTAAACAAAGAGGGCTCGCATCCCAACAACGTACCTAATCTATCTGAGAACCGCTATAACAAATAACAAATAACAAATAACAACTGTCAACCGTCAACTGTTGAACTGGTACCAGTTAAATTCGATCGCACGGGAATTTCAATCAAAAACTCCGATCCCTCTCCCAGTGTCGAAATACAGGTCAATCTGCCGCCGTGGCGATCGACTACAATCGAGTGAGAAATCGACAGTCCCAAACCCGTGCCCTTGCCCACAGGCTTAGTCGTGAAAAACGGGTCAAACAGCCTCGATCGCACTAGCTCCGGTATCCCCCCGCCGTTGTCCGCAATAGATACCGCTACGAAGCCCGCAGCAGCCTCATAAGTCCGAATCGCGATCGTACTGGGATGTCGATCGCACTCCTCGATCGTCCGCCCCTTGTCCCGTTCCTCCAAAGCATCGATCGCATTAATCAAAATATTCATAAATACCTGATTCAACTCGCCCGGAAAACATTCAACTTGCGGCAATAACTGGTAATCTTTAACAATCTGAATCCCCGGACGGCTGCTGTGAGATTTCAAGCGATTTTGCAAAATCATCAAAGTGCTGTCAATTCCCTCGTGAATGTTCGCCGACTTACCAGCAGACTCGTCCAACCGGGAAAAATTGCGTAATGATTTGACAATTTCGACAATTCGCTCGGTTCCTACTTGCATAGAAGTAAACAATTTCGGGAAATCGTCAGCAATATAATCCAAGTCTATTTCATTGAGTTTATCTAACACTTGAGCCGGAGGATTAGGACAGTAATCTTGATAAACTTTAATCAATTCCAACAAATCTAAACTGTAACGGCGAGCCGGACTGAGATTGCCGTGAATAAAGCTAACTGGGTTATTAATTTCGTGAGCGACACCAGCAACTAACTGACCCAAACTCACCATTTTTTCATTTTGAACGAGCTGAGCTTGAGTGGTTCTGAGTTTGTTAATAGCTGCTTCCAACTCTCGCGCTTTTGAACGTTCGCGCGCTTCCGATTCCTGCAAAGCTGACTCCGCTTGTTTGCGATCGGCAATTTCAGTTTGCGCTTGCTCAAACAGCGTCGATTGCTGGATCGCGATCGCTAACTGCACGCTAATTTGTTTGAGACACTCCACCTCAATTTTTAGCCATTGGCGGCAGCCAGCGCACTCGTGAGCAATCAACAAGCCCCACAACTTCTCACCTTGCAAAATCGGCACTACCAAATTAGCTCGCACCTGAAATTGAGCTAATAAATTAATGTAGCACTCAGAAAGACCGGCTTTGTAAATATCATCCACAGCTACAGTGCGACCGTTTTGGTAAGCAGAACCATAGCTGTCTTTAAAGCAAGAATCGTTAATATTTATTCCCTGAAGCGACCGCCAATTTTCAGCCACCGCCTCAACTGCTACAAAACCGCTCCAATCGGGATTAAACCGATAAATAATTGTCCGGTCTGTTTGCAGAAAATGCCGTATTTCAGCAACAGCTTTTGTCAAGATTTCTTCTAAATTTAGAGAAGAGCGAATGCGTTCCAGCATCCCTACCACCAAGCGTTCTTGTTTTAATTGCTGGCGCAAGATAGACTCGGCAAGTTTGCGGTGATTAATATCTTCAATCACAGCAATTCCGTAGCTTGGTTCCCCAAACCCGTCCCGCACTAAAGATACAGTCACATTAGCCCAAACAAATGAACCGTCTTTGTGCACAAAGCGTTTCTCAAGTGAATAATTCAAAATTTCCCCAGCTAACAGTCTTTGGGCAGACTCGACATCTGCTTCTACATCTTCGGGGTGAGAAATCTCCCAAACATTTCGTGCTTTCAGTTCCAATTCTGAGTATCCGATAATATTGCAAAAGCCTTGATTGGCATTCAAGAAACTACCTTCGGGTGACACTTTAACAATCCCGATCGCCGCTTGTTCAAATACAGCCCGAAATCGCTGTTCGCTTTCTTGCAAAGCAATTTCTGCTTTTTTGCGATCGGTAATATCGATTTCCGTGCCAAACAGTCGCACCACCTTACCCAAGTCATTTTTAACAGCTTGTCCTTTACAGTTAACGTGCCGGATTTCTGCTGATAGAAAACATATGCGGTGGTCGATGTCGAAAGCTATCCCTTCATTCACCGCCTTTTGCAAAGCTTCTGTAACGCTTTCTTTGTCATCGGGATGAATTTGCTCTAAAACTTCTGTCATTGTCGGCTGCCAATTAAATTCTCTACAGTAAACTCGAAACACTTCGGCAGACCAATTAACAATACCGGTCTCTATATCGAATTCCCAAGTTCCCATGCGGGCAATTTCTTGTGCATATTGCAATTGGTCGGCAAGTTCTTGTAGAGATGCGATTAACTGCGTTTTTTCGGCTTCGGCCCCAACGCGGGCGCTGATATCTTTGTGAGTACCCGTCATCCGCAATGGCGCACCCCATTCGTCGTACTCGACTACTTTGCCCATACCCAAAATCCACTGCCAATTTCCGGCTTTGTTGAGGATCCTAAATTCAAATTCATAGATCTCGATGCCACCTTCAAAATATAAATTTAAAGATTCTCTTGCTCTGATTCTGTCTTCGGGATGCAGCAAATTTTCCCAACCTTGGAAGTTGTTGTCAATTTCAGTGTCTGCGTAACCGAGCATTGATTTCCACTGCGAGTCGAAATAAGTTTCGCCAGTAGCTATATTCCAATCCCACAGCCCCAAAGAGCTGCCTGAAACCGCTAACTGCAATCGCTCTTGACTGAATTTTAATGCCGATTCGGCGCGTTTTAGGTCTGTAAGGTCAGCAATGATTGCCATCATTCCTATTGGTTTGCTGGCGCTATCTTTAATGCAGTCAGCTCGCAATTGAGTTTCGATAATTTCGCCGTTTTTAGCCCTGAGTGCAATTTCATTGCTCCATGACAAACCTTTCCGCAGGACTTTAAATAATTTTCTTAACTCTTGAGATTTGGCGTACATTACTGCTGGGCCGCCGGCATTATTTAGTTCCTCAACTGTATAGCCGTAGCGTTGAATAAATGCTTGATTGTGATAAATTGAATAGCCGTCTAAATCTGCGATCGCGATTGCATCGCTAGCGCTGTCTACAGCTTGAGTTACCAAACACAGGGTATATTCGGCGTTTTTGCGATCGGTAATATCAAAAATCGCTCCGTCAAGCCACAAAACCAACCCTTCTGGATTGTAAGTCGCCCTACCCCTTTGGGACATCCAGCGCACCGACCTGTCAGCGCGCACAATCCGGTATTCTACATGATACGGCTGTTTCGAGTCTACCGCCGCTCTGATTTGTCGATCGAGCATTTCCCTGTCTGCCTTATGGATGATGCTAGCAAAACTCAAGCGGTTGTTGTGAATAAAATCCCCAGCAGCATAGCCGCTAATTGCCTCAAGTTCGTCACTCACAAACACCATCGTCCAATCAGCATCGTATAAGTTGCGGCAGATAGCGCCCGGAATATTCTCAATTAGCGATCGAAATCTGGCTTCACTCTCCCGCAAAGCCGCTTCCGTCTCTTTTAAATCAGTAATATCCAGTATCATCCCTTCCCAAACAATATCGCCTTCCGGCCCTATAAGCGTCGTAAAATTAACTCGTTCTGGTCTCGAAACACCTCGCATCCATTTAAGTTTTCCAGACCGCATAATCGCGCGCCATTCCTGCTGCCATGGCTGCATATTTACCGCCGAATAAACAATAGATTCTTGAATTTTTGGGAGGTCGTCTGGATGAATGCAACTGAACATAAGTTCGGAATTCTCCTGAATATCTTCAGGTTCCAATTCATATAAATCGCGGCTGCCAGAAGAAATGTAAGGAAAACATTGTCTGCCGTCACTTGAGAGGCGGAATTGATAAATTACTCCCGGCAAATTGGCAGCTATTTGCTGGAGTCTAGCTTGGGTTTCTTGCAGGGCTAATTGTTTCCGCTTATCCTCAGTGACCTCTCGAATTATTCCGACAAGTATTTTACTGCCGTCGGTATTTTCAAATACGGTTTTTTTTGTAGACAGAATGTGCTTAGCACCGCTGCCATCCGTAAATATTTCCTCGCTGTCGTTTTCTTCCCCGGTTCTAAACACTTCTTCGTCTTTCTCCCAAAAAAAATCAGCTTCTTCTTTGGGGAAAAAATCGTAATCCGATTTACCTAGCAGTTGCTCGCGCTGCTTGCCTATCAGCTTACAAAAAGCATCATTTAACAGTATCCAGCGGTGCTGTTCATCTTTGACAAAAATTGGATCGGCAACTGCATCGATCGTATAATTCAAAAATTTTTTATTAGCTTCCGCTTCCTCTCTGGCTAAAATTTTATCCGTAATATCGTTAATAGTTCCAGTAGTTCCCTGCGCCGCGCCGTTTTTGCCAAAAATCAAAAATTCCTGAATTTCTACCCAGCGAAATTCGCCATTTTTGGTAAGATATCGCATTTGATAGCAACAGGATATTTCTTGATTTTCAGTCGAATTTTTAGAGGAATTTAAATATTGGTGTTGGTCGTCAGCATGAATGTAACTCAAACAGGAATTTCCCAAACTTTCATCAACCGTAAATCCGGTTATTTTCGTCCAAGCAGGATTGAGAAAAGTCCAATTGCCCGCAATATTTGTTTCAAAAACTACTTCTTTGATATTGTCAACAACCTGGGGGTATTTTCCTTGACTTTTTTGCCATTCTGCTTGTCGCTTATGGCGGGCGATCGCGCACTCGATCGTCCGCACCAGCAGTCGGCTGTCTAATTCTTTTTTTATCAGATAATCTTGAGCGCCGGCGGCAATTAAATTGACAGCCAATTCTTCTTCATCCGCCCCTATCAAAATGACGATCGGAATATTGATTCCGCCATCTTGGAGGCGAAAAAAATTATTAAATTTCGGGCTATCAGGGAGGGTTAAATCTAATAAAATTACATCAAAAACATCGCTGCTTAAAATTTCTATCGCTTCCCCGATGCGAACTACATTGGTCGTCTCAATTGATGCTCTCAGTTCGCGATCGTCAGACAGCAGTTCTTGAATTAGTGCTGCATCTTGGGCACAGTCTTCTACTAAAAGAACTTTCAAGCAAGCAGGCGTTAAAGTTGATTCAAGAACAGAGGTCATACCATTTTAGATTTTAGATTTGGGATTTTAGATTTGGGAATTACTGATGAGTCTCGGGTTTCGCGCTTGTCTAAAGTTGCATTCTTTTTTTCGAGCGATATCAGTTTGCTACTTTTTATTTATCCAATAAAAACTGCTGCGGATGCAGCTACCTAGCTCCTATCATTTTATATTAAAAATTTAAAAAATTGAATAATTGGAAATGGTGGATGACTCTCATGGTTGGGAGTACGGCGAGTTGCATTCTTTTGAGGGAATGGCATCATTTTTGGGAAACTTGAACCGCAGGCTGTAGGGTGGCTGGGTACTTGCAGACGCCCGAGATTTATTGGTATGGCTTGACAGTTGACCGCTTGACAGTTGACATTTAAGTACGGGAATCAAAGCGTTGATTCATAAACAAGTCTAGGCTTTATTGATGAGGTTATTTACGTCCGCGCCCGATGTGGCGGTTACTATATAATTGAGCTATTTGCTGCAAGTTGTCCGCCTCACTCCAAACCTAGTGACCCAAATTTATCGTAGTTTTAGCGATCGTGCAAATCCACTCTATTTTAATTTACAACCTTTGGCAAGGAAATAGCAAGAGACCGGGCAAAAAATCGCGGATCGAGAAGGACTAAATTCCTGACTGCGAAGCTAGGTCAGTTACAGTGAATTTACGGAACATACTATCAAATGGTCTCGGTTGAATTACTGACAAGTAACGCCCGTTTGTAGTGAGGACTTTATGCCTATCTTTGGGATAAAGAAGGACTAAAGTCCTGACTACGAACCTGATAAAGAAGGACTAAAGTGCTCACTACGAACCTGATTCCGAACTTAATTCAGGTTTTGTTACCGGAGGCGATTTTACTGATTTGAGTCGATCAATTTTTCGGCTGTTTGGGCAGCACGACTGTAAACACGCTGCCTTGACCGAGATTGCTGCTAATAGCAATCTCGCCGTTAAAAGGTTTTAAAAGTTCTATACAAGTATAAAGTCCGAGACCAGTTCCTGTTGGTTCCCCTTCGATTTGTTCTTCGCCTTTAGGCGGCTTCGACGTATAAAAAGGGTCAAAAAGTTTTGACAAATCTTCAGGTGCTATGCCGCATCCCGTATCTGCAATATCCATGTATATGTTCGAGTTGTCTTGCCGAGTCACGATAGTTATTTCCCTGATTTTTCTTTCCCACATAGCATCCATTGCATTATTTATTAAGTTATAAAATACTTGAGAAATATAGGAATAAATTAAGGGAATATTGGTTATTGTTTCGTCATAAAAGTATTTTTTTCTAATCTTATTCTTGAAAAACATATTTCCTTCCAATAGTTGAATTTCTCGCTGTACTAAATCGTTGATATTTACAGGATGCAAATCTTGGTTTTGTTCTTTCCTGCTTTTCATCATCAGAGTATCCATAATCTGATTAATTTTTGAGACAGCTTGAAAGATGTATTTGGTATAATTGAAAAAAGAGTCTTCTTGGATTTTTGTGGCTTTTGTTTCAATCAAATCGACGCTAGTCTGGATCACTTGTAGCGGGCTTTTGAGGTTGTGCACCATTCCCTGGGTCAAACGTCCGATGATGGCTGTTTTTTCCTGGTCGATTAATTGCTTGGTTTTTTGTTCGACAAGTCTTTCCAGATTTTGGTTGAGCTGGGCTAGTTCTAGGTTTTTTTCTTCGAGTTTTTGTTGCAAGTTGCGGATTGTCAAGTGAGTTTCTATGCGGCTCAACACTTCTTCGTGCTGGAAAGGCTTAGTGATGTAGTCAACTGCTCCTGTCTGAAAGCCTTTTACTTTATCAAGGGTCTCGGAAAGGGCGCTCATGAAGATGATTGGAATGTCTCGGGTTGACGGGTCTGCTTTCAAACGCAGGCAAGTTTCAAAACCGTCAATTCCGGGCATCATGATATCCAAAAGAATCAAGTCGGGATGGATGTATTCAATTTGCTCGATCGCACTTTCGCCGTCTAGAGCCACTAATACTTTAAATCCGTAATTTCTTAACAACTCGAAAAGTACGTCAAGATTTGTTTGGTTGTCATCGACAATTAGTATGATGCTTCTTTCGGAATTCTTATCGTTCATATTTAAGGGAAAAATTAAAATGATTGAGTTGTGAGTTGTCGGTTGTAATTTTACATGAGATTCAAGGGATTTTCGGTGCCTCTAGAAACCCGGTTGCTCGGTAGGTGCCGACGTTTGCAATAGCCTCTTTATAGGGCAATACTGTTCAGTTAACAGTGTTTATTTTCCGGATATCCCCCTAAATCCCCCGGATAGTCGGGGGACTTTTAGAAGAATCCTGTCCCCCCCTTTGTAGGGGCGGTGCCCCCGTGCCCGCCCTCTTGGCTAAGGGGGGATCGGGTTTAATCCAAGCGTATTGCGTTATTGACAATCACGATCGGGGCGTGAGATTTAACTGATTTTAATTTATCGGTTGGCTACCCTCAATTTTAGGGCAAATGTTGCTTCAAAAAATCTCGAATTTGCCTGAGCTGAAATCCTTTAGCAAGTTGGCGAACGTGCTGAACAAAAGGGACTAATGTCGGGTCAGAATTTTCTAGTTTAGCAGTTTCCTCCAGGATAGCTTCAATATCGCCCATAGCAGCCAATCTTAACAAGACAAAGACTGACTCTGAACCAGGAGACACTATTGTTGAGTCAGCAATCGCAATCTCCGATAATGCTTTGGGAGTTTGAGCTTTGCGTTTTTTGGTTTCCGATCCCTCTTCGTAAATCCATTCTAGTCTCAAATGCAGGCGCAATAATTCTAAAAGGTCGTTAGTTTGAATCGGTTTGGTGACAAAATTATCGCAACCTGCAAGTATGCTTTTTTGCCTGGTAGTCTCGTAAACGCTAGCGGACAAAGCAAGGATAACCGCATCTTTTAATTCCGGCAACTGTCGCAGCCGCCTGGTGGCTTCCCAGCCGTCCATTACTGGCATCAGCAAGTCCATTAAAATTAGATCCGGTAGAAATTCCTGTGCTTTGTGCAAACAGTCTGCGCCGTCTATGGCTTCTGCAATTTCAAAGCCCAAACGAGAAAGCAGTCTGTGCAGCATGGCACGATTTACTTCGTGATCGTCTACGATCAGGACTTTCCGGTGGCTGCCTCTAAAACCGATAAGCCGGCGTTTTTCTTGGGTGGAGGGGGTTTCAGAATATTCGGCGACTGCGGGCAAGTCTATATCCAACCAAAATATGCTACCTTTGCCGGGGGTACTTTGGACGTGAATGTCGCTGCCCATTATTTTGACTAATTTTTGGCTGATGGAAAGTCCTAGTCCGGTACCTTCGACGAAATTGTTACGATCGCCTACTTGATGAAAAGGCAAAAATATTTCTTCTAGTTTATTCTGCCGGATGCCGATGCCGGTATCTTCGATTTGAAAGCGAATTTTAGCGGTTGGGGCCCGATCGCCAGTAGTTGTGGCGATCGCTTCGGGCGCTTCTGTGGTTTCCCGCAGGGCGATCGACTTTTTCGGATTGTCTAAATTCGCAGTCCAATTGATTGTTTGAGTAGAAACTTCGGCTGTCAAACTCGAATTTGTGCAGTGGATTTGAGGATAATTTTCTGCGTAACCGACTTTGAATGTCACGCCACCGCTCACCGTAAACTTAACCGCATTGCTGAGCAAATTAATCAAAACTTGGCGCAATCTGATTTCATCAACAAAAACGTAGTCTGGCAGCGCCGACACCTGCTCGTAATTAAACGCAATTCCTTTTTGATGCGAGCGCATCTGGAACAGATCGACAATACTTTTAACAAAGCTGGGAAAATGCAGATTTGTCGGTGACAGTTCCATTTTACTAGCTTCGATTTTCGAGAGGTCTAAAACATCATTAATCAGGGTTAGCAGGTGGTTGCCACACTGGTGAACGTTGTTGAGACTTTCCTGTTGCTCCGCAGTTAAATTCTTATCCGGTTTGAGCAGTTGAATGTATCCTAAAATCCCGTTCAAAGGCGTCCGCAATTCGTGGCTCATGTTGGCGAGAAAGTCGCTTTTAGCGCGGTTGGCAGATTCGGCGGCTTCTTTGGCTAATTGCAGGGCGGCTTCTGCTTGTTTGCGATCGGCTATTTCGGTTTGTGCTTGTTCAAATAGGGTCGATTGCTGAATGGCGATCGCCAACTGCACGCCCAATTGTTTCAGGCACTCTGCCTCCAATTTTTGCCAGGAATGCGGGCCCGTGCAGTGGTGGGCTATCAACAGCCCCCACAAGTTTTCGCCTTGCAAAATCGGCACTACCAGACTCGCTCTCACCTGGAGGCGAGTCAACAAACTCAAGTAACAGTCGGCGATGCCGGCATTGTAAACATCTTCTGTGGCTCTAATTCGGCCATCTAGGTAAAGAGGAACGTAGGCTTCTCCAAAACAGGGGTCGTAAATTTCCATTCCTATAATTGATCGGGTATTTTCGCCAACCGATTCGACTGCGACAAACCCGCTCCAATCAGGATTGAATTGGTAAATTACAGTTCTATCTACTTGCAAAAACTGGCGGACTTCTTCGACTGCTTTGGTGAGAATTTGTTCTAAATTAAGAGAAGAGCGAATGCGTTCCAGCATGGCTACTGCCAACTGTTCCCGCTTTAATTGCTGGCGCAAAAATGCTTCTGATTCTTTGCGTCTTGTGATATCTGTAATCACGGCAATTAACCCGACCGAATGGTCATTTATGTCTTTAATGCTATCGGCTCGCACCAGAGCGGTAACAGCTTCATCACTCTTGGTTCGCAGGGCAACTTCGCCGCACCAAGAGCGACCTTTGCGAATGTTTTTATAGATTTTTTTGTAACTTTTAGGCCGGATGTAAAGCGCGGCGCGATCGCCTAGCTCGTTGAGTTCTTCCACTGTGTAGCCGTAACGCTGAATGAAGGCTTGATTGTGGTAAATAGACCGCCCTTTCAAGTCAGCGATCGCGATCGCGTCGCTGGTACTTTCCACAGCTTGAGTGACCCGCAGCAAAGCTAATTCTGCTGCTTTGCGATCGCTGATATCGGTCATCGAACCCACCATCCGCAGGGGGTTTCCGGCTTCGTCCCAGACTGCTTGAGCGCGGGCGAGCACCCACTTGTAGCTGCCGTCTTTGCACTGCAAGCGGTATTCGGCGGCGTAATTGGGGGTTTGGCGATCGAGATAATCTTGGATTGTGGCTTGCACTCGATCGCGATCGTCTGGATGGATGCGATCGATCCATTCGCTGTTGCTGCTGTCGATTTCGCCGTCTGCGTAACCGATAATTTCTTGCCAGCGGGCAGATCGAAAAGCTTCATCTGTTTGAAGATTCAAGTCCCAAATTCCGTCTTGATTGCCTTTAAGAACTAACTGCCAGCGTTCTTCACTTTTACGCAATTCTTCTTCGGCTTGTTTGCGCTGAATGTGAGAACCCAACTGAGTCGCTACCGCATTGACCAATTCTACTATACGCGGTTCCATAATTGATGGATCGCGCTTGCAGAACAGTAAAATTGCCAGCACCTCTGAATTGGCGCGAATCGGCACTCCGAAACAAGCTTTCAATCCGGCTGCTGCCGCCATTTGCGATCGGGCAAAAAATGCATTATTGACTACAGAAACATCTTCAATCCATTCTACCTTTCTGGTTGACCAAATCCGTCCCGGCACTCCCAATCCCGGCGCGAACCTAATTTTCTTACTTTCCTGGCCAAACCTATCTAAATCGCGATCGCTAGCATACCAAGTTTCGCTGTGTTCCAAAACAGTACCATTAGCAACGGGTATCCAAGCTTCAGCAAAATTCCAGCCGATCGCAGTGCACAGCAACCGGAGGATATCAGGGAGAGCGCTGTGAAAATCTACCGACTTACTAATGGCTTGAGTTGCTGCCAGCAACAGCTTAATTTCATCTTCTGCTTGCTTGCTTTCTGTAATATCAGTTCCCGTGCCGAGAATTTGTTTTAACTGGCCCTCTGCTGTTTTTGCAAATACAGTATCTCGGCTGACAATCCAGCGCCAAGAACCATCCTTGTGCCGGATGCGGTACTCAATTTCAAAGATCTCTCCTTCTGTACCCGTTGCGACTTGCTGTAAATAATCAGGCATTTTGATGGCATCTTCCGGGTGCATTAAAGTTAACATCAACGGCCCCATTGCCTGAATCTCATCTACTGTATAGCCAATAATCTGAGAGATAGAAGCATTCGCATAAATATTTTTTTGTTCTATCAAGTCGTAAACATACAAAATATTAGGACTTGCCTCAGCAATGCGATCGCCGAACCGCTTGCTATCTTGCAAATCTGCTTCTGCTTTCTTTCTCGCAGTAATATCGCGAACAATGCAAATTATTTCGCCCTCCGGCAAAATTGTCAGCGAGACTTCTTGAGGGAATTGAGAGCCATCGCGGCGGCAGCCTACTGCTTCTGTGCTGCAATAACCTTGGTGCGCTAAAGTCGGCATAATTTCCCGCTCAAACCTTGCGAGTTCTGCACCTTCATAAAATATTTTCCAACTTTTGCCCAATATTTCTTCGAGGGCATTGTAACCGTAGATTTTGAGTTTAGCTGCGTTGGCATAAATCACATCTCCGCTGGCATTGACAATACCTATGCCTTCGGAAGCGGCTGCCATTGCTGCTGCTTGTCGCTGGAGTTTTGACTCAAAACGTTTGCGGCTGGTGATATCCCGGACGATCGCAATAATTTCGTCATCGGTGCAGAAGACAATTCTCGCTTCAAAATCGCACAGTACATCCTGAATTGGCAGTTGATATTCTACAACTTGAATCTCGCCAGTCTCGATCGCTTGTTGATTGCCGGACAATATTTTTTCAGCAAAAGCAGCAGGCAAGATGTCTTGTGCTTTTTGACCAATAAATATGTTTTCCGGTACCAGGGTTTGGATATCTTTTGCGGGTTTGAAGTCTACAAAAGTGCCGTCGGCGCGACAGCGAAATATCATGTCGGGTATCGCGTTTAAAAGAGCGCGATTAGTGGCTTCACTTTTACGCAATTCAGCTTCAGCTTGCTTGCTCAATGTAATATCTCTGGCAACTGCATAAATTAAACTTTCTTCAGCAAAAGGTGATGCCGTCCACGACAGCCATTTATAAGTACCATCTGGGCAAATACAGCGGTTTTCTAAATTAATAACGGGGTGAGAATTTTGAAGTTTTTCTAATTCAGCTATAGTTATTTCTCTGTCTTCTGGATGCACGAATTCTATAAAAGGTTTGGCTAGAAGTTCGTCTCGGCTGTAACCTAATACATTTGACCAAGCAGGGTTTAAGCGTTTGAAATAGCCGTCAAAACCTGCAATGCAAAGTAAATCTAGCGAAATGCTAAAGAAGCGATCGCGCTCTTGTTGTGTTTGTTTTAATTCGGTGACATCGATCACCAAACCGTCCCAAACTATATCGCCGTTGGCCTGCTTGGAGGGCTTAGCCGCGCCTTGCAGCCATTTCACTCGTTCTCCCGTAACTTGCCGCCACTGGTGGTGCCAAGATTCCTGACTCGCCGCTGAAGTTGCGATCGTTCGATGCAAGTCTGAGATGTCATCGGCGTGAACTGTAGCAAAAGCCAAGCTGGCATTTTCTTCTATTTCTTCAGGTCTTAAATTGTAGAGCTGCCAACTCCCAGAAGAAACATAAGTAAAAGATGTTTTGCCATCCACATAAAGCCTGTATTGATAAATCATTCCCGGCACGTTGGTGCTGATTATCTTAAATCGAGCTTCGCTTTCCTGCAATGCTATTTGTTGGCGCTTGTATTCGGTCACATCTCGCATGATTCCGACCAACATTTTAGTGCCGTTAGCTTTATTAAAAACTGTTTTCTTGGTAGATATAATGCGTTCTTGACCTGCGCTATCTGTAAAAGTCTCTTCCGTTTGTTTGGGAATACTTCTTTGCAATACTTGCTCGTCTTGTTGCTCAAAAACTTTGGCTTGTGCTGCGCCCAAAAACTCGTATCCCGACGTACCTATAAGTTCCGATCGCCCTTTTCCCATCAATTCGCAAAAAGCATCGTTTAGTACAACCCACCTATGTTGCTCGTCTTTGACAAAAATTGGGTCAGGAGTAGCATTAATCGTGTGATTTAAAAACTCTTCTGATGCTTTTACTTCGGCTTCGTAGCGATAGCGGTCGCTCACGTCCAAAATTACTTTAATCATCCGGTCGATCGAGCCGTCGCGGCCCCGGATGCAGCGCAGGGAAACCCGAGTATAAACTATTTTTCCATCTTTTTTGCGCCATCTTTTGTCTAAAATATAGCCTTCGCTCTCCCCGGCAAAAATTTTATTTAACTGCTCTAAACTAGCCTGCCAGTCTTCAGGATAGCCCCACTGTTCCCAATTTCCGTGCAAAAGTTCTTGGCGCTCGTATCCCAGCAAATTGCACAAAGCATCGTTAACTTCCAACCACTGGCATTGTGTGGGTTCTGAGAGGGAAACTGGAGGAGCAATAATCGCAATTCCGACGAGGGAATTTTCGACTACGGAGCGATATTTTGCTTCACTTTTTTGCAAAGCTTCTTGGTTGTGCTGCCGCTCAACTGCGTAGCGGAGCGATCGCATTAACACTTCGCTGTCGATTTTTCGCTTGACTAGATAATCCTGAGCTCCTGCTTGGATTGACTGCACGGCGAGTTCTTCATCGTTGTGCGCCGTCAGTACGACGATCGGAGTATTGAGGCTGTATTCTTGTATGTTAACAATTGTACTTATGTCTTGGCTGTCGGGCAGCGAAAGGTCAAGTAAAATCACATCAAAATGTTCGCCGAGCAAAATTTGCTGCGCTTTGCTGAGACGGTCTGTACAGCTTACTGACAGCCTTTGGGTTTCGGCTCGGCTGACATTTGTTTCTAATAACAATTCTTCGATTAGATCGGCTTCGGCTTGATTGTCTTCGACCAGGAGAACTTTAAAGCCGTTTCGCTTGGCGGTTGGGCTCAAAACTGATATCATATACCTTGTTAATTATCGTAAGGCAGTCGAGCTAATTATTATAGCATATAAATAATTGAATGCCAAAATAACGCTGGTAAAAAATAAAATTGCTTGCGTCCAAAAACTACAATGTTCTACATCGACTGTGTTTTTGCTCTAAGTAGGTCAACCCAATCAGAGGTAAAATTTTTACGGTTTTGAGAATCTGGGTTGCTGGAGGAAACAAAACTGCTCGGTGTTGTGTTTTGTGGGCGATCGCCGCGATCGAATCGCTTCACCGTCAACAGTCAACACAATTTGAGCGGTATCCCCGCACCGCTGCGCGATCGGCGCCAATAAATCCGTGGAAATTATGTCTGACATTGACATTTTTACAATTTTTTTTATGATAGCTTACCTAAACTCCCCGCTGCCATTTCTTTACTTTTTGCAATTAAATAAATCTTCCCCAGGGGTCTTGCCATTTAGCAAAAAAGTTATAAGATAGAAATAGAGGCAATTAAAAACTAGGCCGGATACAGACGCGAAAAAAATCTGAGCTTTTGGGCAACAAAACTACATTTAAAAATTGACACTCCTTTGTTTACTGTCCTTTAACCGAACTGGTCTGAATGTGAGAGGAAAAAAGCAATGCTAGACAAATTAGCAATTCAAGAAAAACAAGTTTTAATTCCCAAAGAAAAAGCCTTAATATTGTGGTTTGATGAAGTCGGGATAGCCGACATCCCATTAGTAGGGGGTAAAAATGCTTCATTGGGGGAAATGATTCAACAGTTAACCCCCAAAGGAGTCAGCGTCCCCAATGGATTTGCAACTACAGCATACGCTTATCGGTACTTCATCGAGTCGGCGGGTTTAGAAGCAAAATTGCGCGAAATTTTTGCCGATTTAGACGTAGAAAATCTCCAGAACCTCCGCATCAAAGGGAAGCAAGCGCGGGCGTTAATTCTCGATACACCGTTTCCGCGAGACTTGCAAGTGGCGATCGCAGATGCTTACGATCGACTGTGCGATCGCTACGGCGACAGTACAGACGTAGCAGTCCGTTCGTCCGCCACCGCCGAAGACTTACCAGACGCCAGTTTCGCCGGACAGCAAGAAACCTACCTCAACGTCCACGGTTGCACCAGCGTCCTCCAATGCTGCCACAAATGCTTCGCCTCCACCTTCACCGACAGAGCGATTTCTTACCGCCAACAACGAGGTTTCGACCACTTTGAAGTCGCCTTATCCGTCGGCGTGCAGAAAATGGTGCGATCGGACTTAGCATCCTCCGGCGTCATGTTCAGCATCGACACCGAAACCGGTTTCAAAAATGCCGCCCTAATCACCGCCGCCTACGGATTAGGAGAAAACATCGTTCAAGGAGCAGTAAATCCCGACGAATACCTAGTTTTTAAACCCACATTAAAACAAGATTTCCGCCCAATTCTCGACAAACGCCTCGGCACCAAAGACATCAAAATGGTGTACGATCTCGGCGGTTCCAAATACACCAAAAACCTCTCGGTAGCCCCAGCAGAACGCGGCAAATACGCCCTTAACGATGAAGAAATTCTGCAACTAGCACGTTGGGCCGTACAGATAGAAGAACACTACTCTCAAGTCCGCGGCACCTACACGCCGATGGACATCGAGTGGGCAAAAGACGGCAATACAGGCGAACTATTCATCGTCCAAGCGCGGCCGGAAACAGTACAATCACAAAAATCTGCTACAGTTTTACGCAACTACAAATTGCAAGGTTCCAGCGCAGTTTTGGCAACAGGGCGTGCCGTTGGTGAAGCTATCGGACAAGGTAAAGCCCGCGTAATTTTAGACGTTCACCAAATCGCTGACTTTGAAGCAGGGGAAGTTCTTGTTACCAACAAAACTGACCCGGATTGGGAACCGATCATGAAAAAAGCCAGCGCGATTGTCACCAATTCCGGCGGCCGTACTTGCCATGCTGCGATCATTGCCCGGGAAATGGGAATCCCCGCCATTGTCGGCACCGGCGACGGTACTAAAGTCTTGCAAAACAATCAAGAAATTACTGTTTCTTGTTCCGAAGGAGACGAAGGCAAAGTTTATTCCGGTTTAGTTCCTTTTGAAATTCAAGAAATTGCGATCGACAATTTGCCCCGCACCCGCACTCAAATTTTAATGAATGTCGGAAACCCAGAAGAAGCTTTTGGTTTGTCAGCAATTCCTTGCGATGGCGTAGGGTTAGCGCGGCTAGAATTCATCATCGCCAACCACATCAAAGCGCATCCCTTGGCACTGATTCACTTTGACGAATTGACCGACACATCAGTCAAGCGCCAAATTGCCAAACTCACAGCACTTTACAAACACAAACCCGATTTCTTTACCGACAAATTAGCCTGCGGAATTGCCACCATCGCCGCCGCATTTTATCCCAATCCAGTCATCGTGCGGATGAGCGATTTCAAGAGCAACGAATATGCTAATCTGCTGGGAGGGCGGCAGTTTGAACCGAAGGAAGAAAACCCGATGATCGGGTGGCGCGGCGCTTCTCGTTATTATGACCCGAATTACCGCGAAGCTTATGCTTTGGAATGCAAGGCATTAAAGCGAGTGCGCGACGAAATGGGCTTGACAAATGTGATTCCGATGATTCCGTTTTGTCGCACGCCGGAGGAAGGGCGCAAAGTGTTGGCCGAGATGGCGAAACACGGTTTAGTCAAGGGTGCAAATGGCTTGCAGGTGTACGTGATGTGCGAATTGCCCAGCAATGTCATATTTGCTGACGAATTTGCCCAGGTTTTTGACGGATTCTCGATCGGCTCCAACGACTTAACTCAGCTAACATTAGGATTAGACCGGGATTCTGCCTTAGTCGCCCACATCTTTGACGAACGCAATGAAGCTGTGAAGCGGATGGTGGAAATTGCCATTAAAGCCGCCAAGAAGTACGATCGCAAGATAGGTATTTGCGGCCAAGCGCCCAGCGATTATCCTGAGTTTGCTCGCTTCTTGGTTGAGTTGGGAATTGATTCGATTAGTTTGAATCCCGATTCGGTTTTGAAGACTTTGTTGGATGTTGCTAAGGTGGAGGCTTCGAGTGCGGTGATGGATTTAGCGGCGCAGGTTGCTAAAGTTTAAGGGAGTATCTCAGTTTTGAATTTTTTCATTTATAGTGCTGTCCCCGCTCGCGTATTATACAATACGCGAGCGGGGACAGCACTCAAATAAAAAAATTCTTTTTACAAACATGAGATGCTCCCAAGTGTAACCCCTCTCCCGTTCGTAGCGAGGAATGCAAGTCCTCTGATTTAGAAAGGACTTGCATTCCTCACTACGAACCTATCCACAACAACCCTTACCAGCAAACGGTTAACGCACGGGCGGCATAGTTTGAGATTTCACTGGGAACTTTCCTGATTGAAAACCGTCTGTTACCCGATGATTTTAGCTTCGGGATTATGTAAATAAAAAACAAGATTATTCACAAAAGCTCTGAAAATGTGTTTACAGTTCTCCTGATTATTGTCATAGGTTTGGCTCCGTCGCTGGTGTCTTTGTGGGTGATGCGCTCTGCCGAGAGGCAAGTCAGCGAGAGAATTGCAGCGGCCAGGCGGGCGGTAGCAAATAGACCCCTGCCTGCTCAACTAGCAATGGGCGATCGCACTTACGTACAAGGCCTCGGCTATCCGATCGGCGATATCACTTGCGAGTATAACGCTCGCTCTAATTACATTCGCTGTGCTGTGAATCCTTCTGGGCCCTGTCAAGATTGTCGGTACTATCAAGCCAGAACTCTTGACGTTCGCGCCCAAAAGATATAGGTTGTATTGGGGTTGTTGTATGCGAATATTTGCTGAGGTAGTAATCCATCAGTTAATATGTACTTACGTGGAAGGGTTGTTGTTGAAGCTTTTTGGGGACTAGCCGCGCCCAAACTAAGTAATTAAAATCTAATCGAGCAGTATTGCTAGGTTAAATTGGCCCTAACTAGCGGATGACGATCGGTGTTTTTCTAGTTGATGACTTGCGCTCAGAAACCAGATTTAGATTGTAAATCTTGGTTGGGCTGCAAAAAATCTAGGAATAAATCGGGTTTCTACTCTCTTGGGCGTAACTGGGGGAGACCCAGGAAAATCGCAAGTAGCTTACCAGCAAATCTGTAAATCGATTTCTCCAAAACATCATGAAAAATTCAGCACTAACAATTGTCTCCAGCATTTACCTTAAACAGAAATCCGCTCGAAGACTCTAAGTTGAAATTTTGAGAAGTTGCTTGTGGGTAACAATATTCTATTTTTGGCGATCGCAGATGAACGCAGTCTCAAACCTGGATTGTTGTCACTAACTAGACTGCAAGTCATAAATTTTTAATCCGCCTCGTCGATACAGGGTATGCCGATTTCAATTAAATTACACCGCCCAAAAACAATGCAGACAAGCCCCCGACTCAAGTCGCGAGCAGCCCAAAATTTTAGACTTTAGACTAAAGTTCAAGCTCCCAGATTCATCTGGCCAGGAAATCTAAAATCTAAAATCTAAAATTGACTGACATAGATGGGAAACTGCCACCCTAATTTCGTTCATCCAACCAAGTGTTAGCTTTCAGAAATGGTAAATTTTTTCTGCCCATAAAGTGTATTAGACGATCGACAGAAAACCTCATCAAGTAATTTTTTGAGGCTCGCTGTTATTGTCTGCTGCGGGAGGTAAGATATCTCCTTGTTAAAGATACACCCGCTCACAGAAAGCCGAAGGCAAAATATCACCCGATAGATAGATTATTACCATTAAAACTGTCCTGTCTCAGCCCTCGCGCAGGCGATACAGCACTTTTGCTGGTTAATGAAGTAAAAAAAGTGATTTCGCTCCGAAACCGTCTGTTTGTCAGGGTTATGACGTGTTTCAGAAGTCTAATCGGCCGACATCAAATCGGCTGTATTTCCAATGCTATCCAATAGCAAGATAGCAGAAATTTATGCTGATGAAAATCGGCATATTACTCTTTTTAACAGAATACGGTTGAGTTAAGATCGATCGCCCTAACCTCCATTTAAAAAAAAGGGGGATACAAGAAATTCTCTTTCGTCCCCGCAACGATTCGGGGGATGGGAGGAATCTCCGGGGAAGAAACAGCACTAACTGAACCTTATTGCTTTCTAAAAGTCAAACAACAGAGCAACTCAGTCTCAATTAAGCCTTGTTAAGAGGTGATAATTATTACCTCTTAATGGGTATATTGTATACAATCAGCAAGGTATCAGACAATGAAAAGCATTGGCAACAAACCAATTTTCCTGAGTCAACAAAAAACAGTTGACACCACAAGCATTGGCAGGAAAAATTCCCGAACTACCGCAACTTATCCTCAGGAAAAACAAATAAAACAAGTAAAATCAGACTGGTCTTTCCTGTCTCCAAAAATTGGTGGTGGCGCGGAAATTGAACACCTAGAGAGAGAATTTTTGCGATCGCCCGATTCGGTGGGCCCCCGGAATGTAAAAAATATACTGTTCATCGATGCCAGAGTAGAGAATAGCGACAGCTTGGCAAGAGGAGCAACAGCGGATACAGAGGTATTTTTACTGGACTCGATCGCGGATGGAGTCGATCGAATTACTAGAATTCTTGCTAATTACAGCGATTTAGACAGCCTTCAAATAGTTGCTCACGGTCAAGAAGCCAGAGTACAACTGGGGTCAGTAGAACTGTGCAGCGACAACTTAGAAACCTACAGCCATTTGTTGCAGCAGTGGGGAAACTCCCTCAGCGAGAGAGGAAATATCTTATTATTGGCTTGCCGGGGAGCAGCCGGGGAAAGCGGCCGGGCCTTCGTGCGGCGACTCAGTGAAATTACGGGTAGAGAGATTGCAGCTTCCACAGGCTTGGTAGGGAGTGCGGCGCTCGGTGGCGATTGGGAATTAGAATTTGCGACAGGAGAAATAAGGGCCAGGATTGCCCTTGAGCAAAAGGTGCTGGAGGCATACAGCGGAGTCCTCGGTACCTTAGTCAACGAAACATTTAGGAACGCCACAGTCAGGGGGCCTTGGCTCTATGTAGGACAAGACGGCAAGGTATTCGACCCCAGCTCAGTCTTTGCAGCCAACGCGCAGAGAATTCCCGGTATCACCGGAGGAACTTCATCTGGGATACTTCCCGCCTTGGGTGGCGATGTACCAGGCCAAGGGGCTTTGAGATTGACGAGCAACGGTGTGGGACTGCCAGCCTTTGTTCTCTACGACAACCCCATACCCTCCACAGAGGGTCTGAAAATTACCTTCGATTTCTTTGCTTACAACGGCACTACTCTTCGAGGCCCAAACGGTTTTATCGCGGCACAGCCAGGGGACGGTATTAGCTTCTTCCTGATTGACGGGGCAGCCAGTCCTACAGAAGCAGGAGGCTTTGGCGGTTCTCTGGGCTATGCCCCCAACACCAATGGGGGCAAACCCGGACTGGTGGGAGGTTATTTGGGCGTTGGATTGGACGAGTTCGGGAATTTTTCCAACAATACTGACGGAGAAGGACGTTCAGGTCCAACTCCCCCTCCGATTCCTGGTTCCAGTCTAGATGCTTACAGACCCGATTCGATTACTCTCAGAGGAAGTCAAGCTAGCGGTTATGCATTTTTAACTAACGCTATTTCTCCCATAGGTATCGACAACATCCCCAAAAGTATTAGCTTTACTGATCTGATACCTCCTGGCGGTTTTGACTTCAATAATTCTGTCACTACCACTCGCGATGCAGCTAAAAGAAGCATTCAAATTACCCTAGCTCCCTCAAATTCAGCAACGCCCAACAGGCTCACCATTTCCCTAGACCTGAATAACGACGGCTTGTTCACGGGCCCGGGTGAAACTCTGATTGACATCGGCAATCTAGAAACTGCAAACGGAACGATACCGCCTAATTTCAAATTTGGTTTTGCAAGTTCGACGGGAGTTGCAAGCAACTTCCACGAAATTCGCAACCTCGCAATCGAGACTGTCAATCCTACTCCCACCATCTCTGCTGATGTGGCCACCATCAAAAGTGGCCCGCAGTTCATCAAAACAGGTGCTGGCAGTATTACCTACACCATCACTACTACTAACAAGGGGACATCGCCGGCTGAACAAGTTTTGGTTCAAGACGAATTGCCTCCGGAACTCGTTCCTGTCGGCGGAGCCAATCCCATTCGCCAGATCAGTGGGGGTGGCCTTTACTCAAGCACGACGCGGAACGTCACCTGGCCGAAAATTCCCGTTCTCGGTGTCAATCAAAGCGTCACCTACACCTTGTCAGTTGCTTTACCCCCAAGTCTAAATCCTGGCAGCAGCTTAACCAACACCGCATTCAGCAGTGCCAGCACTTTCGACCCCGATCTCAGCAACAACGACGGTTCAACGTTCATAGGCCAACAACAGACTACTATTTCCCCTACTGTTGCCGATCTCGTTACTACCAAAAGCGGCCCCGTCACTTCTGTGGCCGGGTCAACGATTACCTATACCCTGACCACAGCCAACCTGGGGCCAGACCCGGCTCTCAACGCGACTATCACTGACAGCATTGTTCCAGGTTTGACTGGAGTCAGCGCATCGGACAACGGCACTTACAATCCGGCTACAGGGATTGTCACCTTCCCGGTGCTGACATCCCTAGCCATCAGTACAACAGTTAACCGCACCGTCAGTTTCGTTGCTCCACCGACCCTTACTTCTATCAGCAACACGGCTCGCAGCAGCTCGGAGACACCCGACCCCTTTCCCCGCACCAACGACGGCAGTACCACCAATAAAGACGGCACTCCCACGAATTCCACTGTTGTCACGACTATTACGCCCAGCGCTGATGTGGTAACAATTAAGAGCGGGCCGACGGGTGCGCTGCCTGGAACCCCTGTCAGCTACAGAATTACGACAGTCAATAACGGGCCGAGCCAAGCAGAAGCCGTCACGATCGCTGACAGCATCATTCCGGGCTTGACGGGAGTCACGGCATCGGACGGTGGCACCTATAACGCAGTTACGGGGATTGTCAGCTTCCCTGCTGTTGCGATCGCCAGTGGCATTACAGTCAATCGGACGATCGGCTTTGTGCCCCCAGTCGCCCTCCCCTCAATCAAAAACACGGCAACAAGCTCCTCGGCGACTCCCGACCCCACCCCAGGAAACAACAACGGCACAAACCCTGAGTCCAGTGTCAGCACTACGCTCGGAGCTATTGCCGATGTTGTTACCACCAAAAGTGGGCCCACAGCTACTACGGCCGGTCGCACAATCAGCTACACGATCGCCACAGCCAACATCGGCCCGAGTCAGGCAGATGGCGTCACGATTACTGACAGCATCGTTCCCGGTTTGACGGGAGTCACGGCATCCGACGGCGGTACGTACAACCCAGTTACCGGGATTGTTACATTCCCTGGGATTGCACTCGCCAGTGGCGCATCAGTCAATCGGACGATCGGCTTTGTCGCCCCAGGTACCCTGACCTCAATCAGAAATACGGCTCGGAGCTCCTCGACGACTCCCGACCCGATCGGCACCAACAACGACGGCAGCACCACCAATCAAGACGGCACTCCCACCAACTCATCTGTTGCCACCAGCATCACGCCCAGCGCTGATGTGGTAACAACCAAAAGCGGCTCGACGCTCGCCATTCCCGGTGCCACAGTCAGCTACACGATCGCCACAGCCAACAACGGCCCGAGTCCGGCAGAAGGCGTCACGATTACTGACAGCATCATTCCCGGCTTGACGGGAATCACGGTATCCGACGGCGGCACCTACAACGCGGCTACAGGGATTGTCACTTTCCCGGGTATTTCGATCGCCAGTGGCGTATCAGTCACTCGGACGATCGGCTTTATCGCCCCAACAACCCTGACTAGCGTCAAAAACACGGCAAAAAGCACCTCGACGACTCCAGACCCAGCCCCTGGCAACAACGACGGCACAAGTCCGAATGCCACTGTCAGCACTTCGATCGGTGCTGTGGCCGATGTGGTAACTAGGAAAAGTGGGCCCGCGAGCGCCAATCCTGGAACCACAGTCAGCTACACAATTAGCACGGCCAACAACGGCCCGAGTCAGGCAGAAGGCGTCACGATTACTGACAGCATCATTCCCGGCTTGACGGGAGTCACGGCATCGGACGGCGGCACCTACAACGCAGCTACGGGGGTTGTCAGCTTTCCTGCTATTGCGATCGCCAATGGCATTACAGTCAATCGGACGATCGGCTTTATCGCCCCAACAACCCTGACTAGCGTCAAAAACACCGCAAAAAGCACCTCGACGACTCTTGACCCCACCCCGGGAAACAACGACGGTTCCGATCCTACTGCCACTGTCAGCACTACCCTCGGTGCTGTTGCCGATGTCGCAACAACCAAAAGCGGGCAGACGATCGCCACTGCTGGAACCACAGTCACCTACACAATTAGCACAGCCAACAAGGGCCCGAGTCCCGCAGAAGGCGTCACAATTACTGACAGCATCATTCCCGGCTTGACAGGAGTCACGGCATCCGACGGCGGGGTTTACAACCCAACCACAGGGATTGTCACCTTTCCTGCGATTGCGATCGCCAATAACCTTACAGTCACTCGGACGATCGGCTTTGTCGCCCCAGCTACCCTGACTAGCGTCAAAAACACGGCTCGGAGCAGCTCAGTCACTTCTGACCCCACCCCGGGAAACAACGACGGTTCCGATCCTAATGCCACGGTGACCACCACTGTCAGCACGACACCGCGCCGCAACATCCCCCCTACAGCAGAAAACGATAACGTCACTCTGGGGCGTAACAGCGCTGCCAGGCTCGCGAACTTGGGAGGAACAGACACAGACGGCACTGTGGTTTCCTTCACGATCGACACTTTGCCTCCAACAAATGAAGGCGTCCTATTTTTGGGCGACCCAGCTAACGGTGGAGTAGCGGTTACAGCCGGTCAAGTCCTGACGGCGGCTCAAATCAAGCAGTTGTTCTTCCGATCCACAGGCACTTTTACAGGGGCAAACTTTACCTACAGCAGCACGGACGATCGAGGAGATCGGAGTCCCGCAGCTACCGTTGCCCTAATTCCGCCGCAGTTCAAGGAACCGCCGGTACCAGTCAATACCAACTCTCCTGTGGCGCCGAACGCCACCATCAACCTCACGGGGCTGATAGCAAACGACCCGGATAGCCCGATCGCTTCTTACAAGATCGACACTCTGCCCCCGGCAGACCAAGGCGTCCTATTTTTGGGCGATCCGGCTAACGGCGGAGTGGCAATTACACCAGGTCAAGTCCTCACCCCAACGCAAATCAACCAACTATTCTTCCGGGCCACAGGCGCGTTCAGAGGGGCCAGCTTTACCTACAGCGCGACAGACACCACCGGGTTGCCCAGTCCGGCCCCCGCTACTGCCTCCCTGTTCCCGCCTCCGGTTAACCTACCCCCGGTTGCTAACAACGCCAGCGTCAGCTTGCTGCCCGGTAGCGCTATCAATATCCCCGGACTCGGAGGATCAGACGACGGCACTGTGGTTTCCTTCAAAATTGAGACTCTGCCGCCAACTAATGAAGGTGTGCTGTTCTTGGGCGATCCGGCCAACGGGGGAGTACGAGTTACAGCCGGTCAAGTCCTGACACCAGCTCAAATTACTCAGTTGTTCTTCCAGGCGGGCACCGATTTTAAAGGGGCAAACTTCACCTACAGTGCCACCGACAACCTCGGCGCTACCAGCCCGGCCGTTGCTACTGTCTCCGCACTGCCGATCGTACTTAACCAACCGCCGGTACCATTGAATGCCAATACCTCGGCGGCCCCCAGCAGCACGATTACCGTGCCCGGACTAGCAGGCCGAGACCCCGATCCGGGCGATACGATCGCCTCCTTCGACATCAAAACCCTGCCACCAATAGCTCAAGGTCGTCTGTTCTTAGGCGATCCAGCCAGCGGCGGAGTTCCAATTACGATCGGTCAGATCCTGACGCCTGCTTCGATTAACCAATTGTTCTTCCAGGCATCGGGCAACTTCACCGGTACTACCTTTACCTACGGCGTCACAGACAGCCGCAGCCTAGGCAGTCCCACTGCGGCAACTATCTCAATTTTGGCCGCACCCGTCCCGCCCACACCCACACCGCCCACACCCACACCGCCCACACCCACGCCAATTCGGCAACCGACGCCCACACCCACGCCGATACAGGCACCCACGCCCACACCGGTACCCACGCCCACACCAGACATCCCGCAGCCACCGACACCGACACCCACACCAACACCCCCGCCTATTTTCGGGCCAGTACCCGAACCTGATACGGGCTGCGATTGCACGCCCTTACCCCTGCTGCCTCCGATTACATTTATCCAACCGCAGGCAGGGCAAATACTCAACTTCGACTCTAACGCCGTAGAACTCACCGACATCCAAAACACGATCCTCGGCACTCCCGGAGACGACTATTTAGGCGGGAACGACACTAACGAACTGTTTCTTGCCGAAGCTGGGAACGACATAGTTTTAGGTGAAGACGGCGCTGATATTGTGTTTGGAGACCAAGGGGCAGACTTCATCGCTGCCGATAAGGGCAACGACATCGTTTACGCGGGCAAAGAAAATGATGTGGTGTTTGGAGGTAAGCAAAACGATCGCATTTTTGGCGATCGCGGTGCGGACTTATTGTCGGGCGATCGCGGTGACGATACGATCGTCGGCGACAACGGCAACAACATCGACTTGACTGGTAACGAAGCCGATCTGATTTTCGGTGGCGAAGGAAGGGACGCAATTGCTGGCAATCAAGGCAACGACATCATTTTCGCCGGCAAAAGCCCAGACATCGCCTACGGGGGCAAAGAGGACGACGCGATCTTCGGCGATAAGGGCCCTGATACCCTCTACGGCGATAGCGGGAACGATTCCCTGTTTGGTGGTGTCCTCAACTCCCTAGATAGCGACCCAGACGGGCAAGATTTGCTGTTTGGAGGCAATGGCAATGACATACTATTCGGCCAAGAAGGCGACGATACTTTGCTCGGTGGCAACGGCCGGGATTTGGCCTATGGAGGCAAAGGGGGCGATCGCATTTTTGGCGAAATTGCTTCCGACACACTCTACGGCAATCAAGGTTCTGATACCCTCGTCGGCGACTACGGTACTGCTGTTGGCACCACAATTGCTACTGATGAAGGCGACTTAATTTTCGGCAACGATAGCGGCGACATCATCGGCGGCGGCAGCGGTAACGACAGCATTTTTGCCGGCAAAGGCAATGACTTAGTTTACGGCGGCAAAGACAATGACCTGATTTGGGGCGAACTCGGTTCCGACACCCTTGTCGGCGACGAGGGAGAGGATTCGCTTTACGGCGGCTTGCAAAACGAATTCGTCAGCGACGCTAACGGCCGCGATTTGCTGTTTGGGGGCAACGGTAACGACTATCTCAACGGCGGTGAGAGTTCCGACTCTCTCGGCGGCGGAGAAGGCAACGATACTGTTCGCGGCGGCAAGGATGACGATTTGATGCACGGAGATGCCGGCGATGACTTGATGTACGGCGATGGCGGCAGCGATATTATGTGTGGCGATGATGGCAACGATACCATGTATGGCGATCGCGACGATAACCAGGATGTCTCGGTGGGTGCTAATGGCCAGCAAGAGTGCATGAGTGGCGGCAACGGCGAGGACTTGTTATATGGCAATGAAGGCCAAGATACTCTCAACGGCGATGACGGTAACGACACTCTCTACGGAGGGACAGATAACGACATTCTCAACGGCGGTTCTGGCGATGACTGGCTGTTTGGCGGTGCGGGCGAGGATACTTTAATTGGAGGTACTGGGAGCGATCGTTTTGTGTTAGATAGCAACAGCGGTATCGATACTGTCCTGAATTTTGAAGTAGGAATCGACAAGTTTGCTTTAGCTGGCGGTTTGAGTTTTGCTCAGTTGCAAATTAACTCGACGGCGAACGGAACTGTCCTGCAAATAGCCTCTACTGGGCAGGTTGTAGCTAATATTTTCGGAGCCAGTAATGCTATTACTGCTCTGGATTTTGTGACTTTTTCCCAGTAAACAGCAGCGCGCATTTAATGCGCCCAATTTGACCTAATATTGAGAAACCCGGTTTGCGAACAAACCGGGTTTCTCAATATTTAATTCGAGATTTGAGATTGGATATCAAATCCGGTAGCATCGGAATTATTACCCAAAGCCAGGACACGGCACTGCCGTGTCCCTACAATTAATCACGGTAGGGACACGGCAGTGCCGTGTCCTCTATATGATTCCGGTGCAACCGGAATTGATATCATATCAATTCCGGTTGTATCGGAATAATTTAACCGCAGAGAACGCAGAGGGCGCGGAGGCAGAGAATAGAGAGATGAATGATTCCGATGCTGACGGAATTGATATGAGATTTAAGATTTCACAATCCTCCATCTAATTTAATTTCACATCGATTACCAAGGACTACCAATCATTGTAAAAGCAGACCAAAAATAGGGATGAGTGAGATTTTGTGCAGCGAAGCTATCTTCCCCTAATGAGTTCCCGTTCCCCGTAGGGGTTCCCGAAGGGTAGGGTAGGGAATCGCCATTACCTGCCATTTCTCGGATGGCTTGCTGGCTATTTTGCCCTCCCCGTTTGGCTGCAACAAAAGGGCCCCACAAGACTCCATTTTCGATCCGAACTTGACCTTGGATCATAGCAATTTGCGCTGCTCTGAGAGCTTCAGCTTTGATCGGAGCTGTTTTTAATTGATGGTAAAACTCGCTCATCAATGCTAACGTACCTTCATCAGAAACATACCACAAACTCGCTAAAGCCGACTTAACTCCTGCTTGAAATGCCAAGCCAGCAAAACCCATTTCCGTTGTCTCATCTCCGAGTGCTGTGCGGCAAGCTGATAGTACCAATAACTCCACAGGTGGATTGTTCCACCCCAAATTTCTGAGTTGATCTAATTGCAGTTTTCCATCCCACAGTTGAATAAAAGAGTTGCTCGCTGCTCCCGGTTTAAACTCGCCGTGAGTTGCTAAATGAATTATTTGATAAGGATTTCTACTGCGTTGGAATTTCAGGTTGTTCAGGGTAAATTGTTCGTTCAAGAAAGATTTCCCCTGCCACAAATCTACAATAGTAGATAGTTCTATTGGCACTGCTGGTAGGGGATCTAACCGATCGAATTGAGCGGCTCCCATTGCTAAAACAGAGGCATTTTGTAGCGATACATAGCGGGTATCGTTCAACAGTTGACAGTTGACAGTTGACAGTTGACAGTTTGAGAGCAACCTCTACCTAGAAGGAAGAGGATTGGAGTAATGAATAGTCTGATTTTCATTTCTCCCTCAAAGGGTTCCGGCTTTCAACCAATTCTTTCTGGTAAGGGAAATAGCGGGTATTAGACTGAGAGAATATTTTTCTACCAGGAATTGTTTGCCGTCATAAAGAGCAGATAAGGGGAGACTCCGCAAACCGGTATCCAGTGAAAATAACAGCGTATTGATATTTTGTTCCTGCAAGTCTGTTTCTAAAGGTGCAATCAGCAAACTATAAAGTTTTTGAGCGGATGCTTTGTAGCTGGTGGTGTTCAGATTCCCAGGATTCAAGATTTCTGCGCGGAATTCCGTTGCTAGTTTGATGATGCTCTCCCGATTGGCTTCCGGTACGGTTTTTCTAATCGCCGAACCTTCGGGAGAGAACAGTAATAATTCTACTCGATCGCTAAATAAGTTAATATAAATAATTGCCGATCTCTTGCCTGTTTGCGAGGCAACTTTGAGCAAAGTTTCGCGGATATTTTCAGCGCCGAGATTGGGATTGGTAAAGCCATTCCCAAAATAATCAGCATATTTCTCAGCTCGGTTTCCATCTAAAGATAGCATGGAATTGATGTTAGCAATTGCCTGCATATTTGCCGAAGGATTCGCTACACCACTGGGAATATTCGGGACGCCGGGGGGCAGATTCTGCCCGAGGCGGGCCCGCATTTGAGTTATATTGGGCGCAGCGGACATCGGGGGATTCCCGGGAAGATTGCGAGCATCAATTACCTGAATGTTGGGAGCCAGTGTTGGAGCTTTGTTAGGATTAATCTGTTGGTTGATAATAAAATTTGGCTGGCTACTGGTAAAAATGGAAGTGCGATCGATATTCCCATTTGTCGGCAGGTTATTAATAATCTGGCGCGCAGACAACAGCTCCATATTATTCATCATTGGCACGGAAAAACCTCTAGGAATAAGCTGTTGGTTTATAGGAAAATTTGGCTGGATATTGGGTACCAGAGCATTTTGCAGATTGTTACCCTGTTTCACAATTTGAGCGACTAAATTGGGAGGAATCTGAATATTATTAGGAAGAAAATTTAAATTAGCCGTATTAGGTTGTGGAGACATCACAACATTAGTATTATTAGGAGTGACATTGAGATTTGCGGTATTAAGCTGTGGAGGCATATCGTCCTTATTGTCATTAACAGGCGGATTGGGATTGCTCGTATTAGTAGTTTGTGGAGCGCTGGCGCCATTATTAGTATTAGCAGCCGGATTGGGATTGTTGGTATTACTAGGTTGTGGAGATGTTTGAGCTGTCCCGCTGTTATTTTGTCTTAAATTATTAGGAGGGAGAGTTTGCGAGGCAGATCTGGTTAATTGAACGCTACCGTCACTATTAACAGCAACATCTGAAGCATTATTAACTTTTTCACCCTTACCTGTCAGCAATTCGGGAAGAGTTGCAGATGAGTTTTCGCTGGATGTATTGGGATTTTCCCCTTGAGAATTCAATGCTTGGCTGCTGACTTCTATACTGAGCAAATATCCTGGTTGGCTGATACGGACAACACTTGGGCTTGTTACTGAAAGGATGTTAATTGTACCTCCCAGTGCTGTAACTTGACCTGTATTTGTAACCCTGCCACCGAGTAAAGTTATATTTTCCCCTGGTTTTACCGCCAAGTTGCCGCGATTCACAATGCTGGCAGGTGTCACATCCGAAAATACAAAACTGCTGGGATTTCCTGTTAAATTCAGATAGTTGTTAGAACCGATCGCGTTCAAAAAATTATTGCCAAACCCCATGCTATTAGCAGTGGTAGCAGTAAAGGATGCGGGTACATTTAACTGAGAATTACTGCCAAAAATAATACCCGCTGGATTGATTAAAAACAAATTGGAATTGCCACCGCTAACTTGGATCGAGCCATTAATTATAGACGGTTCTCCGCCAACAACTCGCCCTAAAATATTTTGGATGTTAGGATTGGAAATAAAATTCGCTGTTTGATTTTTGTTCAAGCCAAACCGTTGGAAACTCTGGAAAAGATTAACCCCATCTCCCGATAGTTTACCACCGCTAATATCGATTCGATTTCCTTGAGGGACGATGGTAGTACCGGTGCCGTCATTCGCGGGGATAACCGATTGCCCGAAAGCAGCCGTTTCCCCGAGGAATAAGCAAAATGATAAAATTAAAAACAGCTTTTTTGCTTGACTTTTTGCTTGATTGTTGGCGATTTGGTACAGTAAAATCATTATCCAGAACCTTCCACTACTAAACAAACATTTCCGGGCATCCAGTCGCTGACTAATTTAGAGATTGTCTCGGCTAGATCGAAGTCTTGTTGTGTCAGCGCCTCTGCATCGTGAGTTGTGAGACTTATCGTGACGCGGTTGTAAGCAATAGCAATATCGGGATGGTGGCCAGCTTTTTCTGAGGGGGAAATCAGACAATTTACAAAACTGACAGCTTCGACAAAATTTTTAAATTCGTGCGTATATTTAATAGTTTTACCTTCTCTAGTCCAATTAGGCAAATTTTGCAAGCGCTGAGAAACTTCCTTTTCGCTTAAGGGTTTGAGTTTGCTATTTTCATAATTTTGTGCTACGAATTTAGAGGATATTGAGCGATAAGCGGGTGCAACCTGTTCGGCTGTTGGCGGGATTCTATCAGACGAAGCAAGAAGCAAGAAAGACGAAGCAAGAAGGAAGAGGCAAGAAGGAAGAGGCAAGAGGAAAGAAGGAATCAGGAAGTTTAGCAATGATTTTGTAATCGATGTCAGTGATTGAAGGAAGATGCAAGAAGCCAAAAAGACGAAGGAAGAGGGAATCAGGAATCAGGAAGTTCGGCAACGGATTTTGTAATCGATGTCAGTGATTGAAGGAAGATGCAAGAGGGAATAAGTAGGCTGCGTCGCTACAAGAATTCTGGCTATTTACAATTATGGCATAGCGGCGCACCTTACTAGGATACTCTCTCGGAAATGACGATCGCAACTAATGACTGCTGACTAATGACTAACAGACATCTTCAATAACTCTCAATATCTTTCCCCGCTTGGTTTCTGGCGGTTGGTGCTTTAAGGGATCGATCGCTAGAAACCAACGCTTCAATACTACAAACCGTTTTTTAAGTAACCGGACACAATTAATTGCACAATCAAAGGGCAGAAATTACTAATTTACAAGCTTGGCGAGCGATCGTAGTGTAATTAATTTTATCATTAATAAATAAAGGTACGTAGTTGGGCTTGAGCCTCCTTTATCTATACGTCTAAAGAGGGCTGAAGCCCAACTACGTACCTATCTCTCTCTCCCCATAATAAAACTACCATGCTTCGATCGGGGGATGCGAGGGGATCTCTTGGAATTTCTTATTCAAAGCGTATTGCAAAAAAAATCTTAGTGAGAAAGGCAAGTCCGCATCCAAGAAAGGACTAAAGTCCTCACTACAAACCCAACTAATGTTTGTTTAAAAAATCTAATCCTAAAAAAATAGCTGCGATGCTTCCAGCTACACAAATTTCTCGATTGGTTATTTTCAACAAAACTTCTGAAATGGGTACTAAAACTACTTCAATATCTTCTGTAATATCCAATTTAATTTGGCTGGCAAGCTTGACATTTTTACCAAGGTATAAGTAAATAGAATTAGTGTCTTTTACGGGATTGTCGTATAAAACTGCTAGTTCCAAAATTTCTTCAGCAACATATCCGGTTTCTTCAGCCAGTTCTCGGGCGGCAGCAGCTTTGCCACTTTCTTCGGCAGGATTGAAACTCCCAGCCGGGAGTTCGAGTAAAATTTCGCCGACGCCATGCCTGTATTGACGCACACATACAAGTTCTTGCTGTTCTGTTACCGCAAATATTAGGGCGATATTGGGTCGGACATTAATAAAAAAGTCGTCGATAATTTGTCCGCTTGGCAATTCTATTTCATCTTGTCTGACTTGACACCACTTGTGGTTAAGCACGAAGCGCGATCGCAGTAATTTCCATTTAGTTAAATTTTTCATATTATTGAATTCTTCATAAAACGCGCACGACTAATCTTTCTTCGGCTGCTTGTGGTGTAACACTGTTCTGATCGGAGATTATTACACGGAAATTCAATGAAAAATAGACACTCTTGTTTGCTTCGTTCCTCTCTTCGGACAATCTTGGTTGAAGGGTAAGGAAAAGAAAAGAAGGATGAATGCGTATCTGTTGGCATTCGGGATTAGGCAGAAAGTGTTAACTTCCAATTTTTCAATTACCCATTAATGCTAAACTTTCAGCGTTAAGCTACCCTTGCGGTTAGTTGTACTGCCGATCGCACCTATCCCGATCGCAAATCGCCCGCAACACCTCTACCAAAAAAAATTATCCTCAAAGCTAGTTAAAATCTCAACTTTTACACAGCCATGCAATACAAAAAATTACCACCGAAATTTTGGACAGACTTACACAAACTAACACCTAAGTGTCTGGTACCCTCATTTTTAGGCTCTGTGTCGATCGCCCTGAGCATAGCAGCAACCACCACAGTTGCGACACTCCAAATCGCACAGCAACCAGCCAATGCTTCTACAGTCACGAGTTGGCGGTTCGATCCAGCCACAAATCAGCTAGAAATTACTCTCCCAGAGGGCAAAACTCCCACCTATTCCCTACTCAACCCGTCTCAAATTGCTGTGGATTTGCCCAATACTCCGATCGCCGTTGATGCAACTCAACTATACCCGCAAGGCAATGTGCGTTCCGTGGCGATAATTCAACTGCCATCAGGAAACGCGAGAATTTTGGTAAATTTGGCTCCCGGAGTGGCTTTCAACGGTGAACAAATTAAATTTCAAAGAGTCGGGGTAGAAAATCGCTGGGTGTTGCGTCCCTCGATCGAGCCTGCTTCCTATCAAGCAACTCTCGAAACCCAAACACCGCCTGCAATCCCAGTACCACCTAATCCGCAGTCAGCCGATTCTAACTCAACTCCTGCCAAAGCGTCTGTCCAACCTGCCTCGGCTGAGGTTATAACTTACGAGCAAAACTCTTCGGGGATGTCAACTCCAAACGACCAAATCCGACCGATAAATGTGCCTTTGGTCAGGGTTCCGGTTAACAGACGGGAGGGGGTAAGTTCTGCCCCTGTACGCCGTCCTGCTGCTTCCTGGGAGCGGATTATCGATTTTGGTCAACCGCTTCGCTAATACTCGCTTGGAGTCGATCGGTACGCCTCTAATCATCGATTTAGCGGACAAGAGTGGAAAACCCATACATATAACCATCATTGCGGTGAACAGTTTTGCAGTATTTGTGACGCACAGGGCTAATTTTTTCCCAAGCTGTCCTCAAATCAAAGACTCCACTCTCTCTAACTGCCAGCCTACCAACGTGAGTACCTGCAAATTTCCCGATCGGCAAAACTGCTTTCACCATATCTCCAGTCTGGAACCCAAAAAAAGTCTTGCACCTGGTTCTGTGTTTGCTGGGAAACCCATATTTATTGGGCGTACACATCTGACG
>NZ_JAEQCX010000208.1:0-4996 GCF_020738035.1 Microcoleus sp. PH2017_28_MFU_U_A | reverse complement strand
AGGTAGCTGGTGGCCCGCACGGTGCGATCGCCAAATCACTCTCACACCCGGAGACACGGTTTATGTCATCGGCGTTGACAGCATCACTCTGTTAGTTTCGCTCACTCCCGCAGACTAAATCAGAGGATGAACAACTAGGAAATGCGACCTTTCAAATAGCAGAAACAGGCGATTAAACTTCGATATATTTTAATACAAAAGGAGTCAGGGAAATGTTTAACTTAGCAAAAGCTTTCGGTGCGATTTTTTCTGTTCACACCTACAGCACAGAAAACAATATGTTAGTGGACAACTACATCACGAAGAAGCAGTCGTCGATGAATCGATTTACCCGAATCAAACAGGTCGCGTCCGCTTCCAAGGTAGCTGGTGGCCCGCACGGTGCGATCGCCAAATCACCCTCACACCCGGAGATACTGTTTATGTCATCGGCGTTGACAAAATCACTCTTTTAGTTTCCCTCACTCCCGCCGACTAAAAGAGAAAGTAATCTAAACCTTTTCACGGTAAGAGCCCCGAATTCTTCAAGAAGTCGGGGCTCTTACTGTTCTGTTGTTGAGCGGCAATTAGGCTTAAGTACCCCCTTTATTTCTTAGCCCGCGCACCATCCGGGCTTTGTTTGTGTAGTAGCGGTTTCAACCGCCGGATTATAGCTACAATAAAATGGCATTTTTGAGAGCTTGTTTGTTGGGGCGATCGCCCATTTGAGATTCGCTACTTTCTGGACTGACTGCTGTTGTTTCTGATGCTTTAGCTGGCGGTAGTGGTTCGAGCAGTTTGGATTGAGCTTCCTGAATTGAAGGGTAATTTTCAGCCCAGGATGAAATCACTTCTGAAAGAACATCGCTTTTATCGGATAAGGGTTCAATTAGCTGCGCTAGTTCAGTTAATTGTGTGGCCGAAAAGAGCGATCGCTGGTGAGTTAATAGTTCGATCAACGAGTCAATCTTTTGTTCGGGGACTGACATGGATTCCCGTTGGATTTTGTGAATTGTTTGCCGCACAAATTCTACAGACAAATCTAATAATTGTGCGATCGTCTCTAAATTCATTCCAAACGCGATCATCCGACGAATGGCTTCTAACTTCGCCTGCTGCTCACCTTGTTCGAGTCCTTGTTCGAGTCCTTCTTCTAAACCTTCTTGCTTGACTTCCTGATAAAATCGAGTTTGTCTGAGTTCGCTTAAATTCAACATGGTGGCAATTTCCTCGCGGCTTTTCTGGGGGAGTTTGTAGACGATAATTGTTTCGATGAGGTTGATTAAATCGCGCAAAACGGTGGGATCGGACAACTGCTGTCGGGCCATTGCGATCGATTGGCGTGCTTGTTCTGCGGCTGTCTCTGCTGGCTCGATTACCAGTTTAACAATTTTGACTCCCAGCGAGCGATCGGCGGCTTCTGGCAATTCATCGAGGTAAATCCGTTGGACGCGCTGACTGGTTAAGAGTTCCTGAAATTGCAGCATCTGTTCGTGTTCGATGCGGCGGCTGGGATAGATGACAACGACGCGCCAAGGATTGACGGGTTTGTATTGTCGCAGATAGAGAAAGAGTTCGCCAAAGATGCGGTAGTACAAGTCGGGATCGGGTTGAAACTGAACTTCCGCCAAGTAAAATGGTTTTTCCGGTGCTTCGGTTGTGGGCAGAAATAAGCCATCGATGCGGAATGCGAGTTGTTTGATTTCGCGGGAGGTGAATTCATAGGCGGTGGCTTCGTCTGGAGGGCGATCGATCAGTTCAAAGAAGAAGCTGGGAAATTCCTGAAACAGGCTGTAGAAAATGGTGTCTGTTTTCATGAGTTGTCGATGGGAATCGAAGATGGGTACTATACCATGCCAAGAGAGGAACAAACATAACGCAAGAACCCACAATCGGGGAAATTGATTTTTAGGCTTGGCAACATTTTATGCTATTGTCTAACTTTGTTTTTACAGGAAATTTCGGATAAAATGGTCGATAACAAAGATACTACAGAAGTGCCTTTACGACCTCTTGTTTGGATGGGAGACTCTCGCAAAAATATCCGCGAGTTTCCTGAAGAGGTACAAAAAGCCGTAGGTTATTCCCTACAACTGGTGCAAGCTGGGGAAACACCTTTGTCAGCCAAGCCCTTTAAAGGGGTGGAAAGCGGTGTGTATGAAATCGTCAAACGTTACGATACCGATACTTACAGGGCAGTTTATGCTGTAAAGATTGGTGAAAAAATCTATGTATTGCACGCTTTTCAGAAGAAATCAAAGCAAGGGATTAAAACCCCACAGGCTGATGTTGACTTAATTAAAAAACGCTATCAAGACGCACTAGCTAGGGAGGAACAATTATGACAGAAGAAACTATTTTTGAAGAAAGCAGTGGTAATGTATTTGCTGACCTTGGATTGGCAGATGCTGATGAACTTTTTGCGCGAGGTAAAATCGGTATTCAGGTACTTCGCCTGTTAAAACAGCGCAACTTAGAACAGCGTGAAATGAGCGAATTACTTGGAATTCCACAGCCAGAAGTATCTCATTTAATGAACGGAGAGTTTCAACGGTTCAGCGAAGGAAAACTACTGATTTTCCTGAAGCGACTCGATACGGAAATCACCTTACATCTTCGCCCTCGTAATGGGGGAAATCAATCTGCTGAAACTGTGATATTGCTATAGGAATTGGGGAACCGATCGCCCTGTTGAATTTTTTCGCAAAGGCGATCGGGGCTTCTAGCTTTTATCTATTTGACTCGTCTCTCTCATCTTTCTGCAACTCTGTCAGGATTAGAAAGCACAGCTTGAGCACAAAGAGCAGAAGTCCTGCTTGGGGATTGAGGCAAGTGGCAACGCCTACCACCGCAAACTCGCTTACTTTGAGCAGTTTCTTTTTATTTGAAATCTTCATGTTGGTCATCTTTGTTGAAACTCTCAACAATCTGCCAAATGCAAGATAGGAGGCTCGTTTTAGATCCGATCGCCCACCGCTCAGGTTATGTACAAGTTTGTCCAAGTTACGATCGCGTCGCTATAATTGGAGAAACCTGAAACCACTACATGACGGAACCTAGCGGACGATCTCTCAGGCTATCGCCAACTCAACTCAAAAACGCGGACATTGCATTAGCAAAATTTGGTAGCAAATCCGATTTGGCTGCTCAATTACAAATGTCGCGTACCACCATCAACAAATTTTTCAAAGGTGAACCTGTTCAGCGCAAGCAGTTTCTTGGCATCTGCAAAAAGCTCAAACTGAAATGGGAACCCGACGATGAACAGGTTCAGGAGAAAGGTAAACCACCAAATTCGCTGTCAGATCCGACTCTGGAGAGCCTGAAAGATGATATTGATGCGTTAGTTCAGGAGGTACGATCGCGCCTCCATGATGACATCCAACGCTTGCACAGCACAATGCCACTTTGGGGGATCGATCGTTGTGTGCCTTTGGGTGACTTGTTTGTGGATGTCAATATTCTGGAGGAACTGAGTAGTAGTCGTAAATCGGAATACGATGATTTGTGCCAAGATTTCATGAACAATCCCAGCCATCGAGGTTTAGATCGCATTGGCTTGGGCAAGGAACAGAAACGAGTGCCGGGGTTAGAAGTGCTGGCGAAGAATACAAACCTAATGGTGGTGGGCAAACCGGGTTCGGGGAAAACCACCTATTTGCAACGAGTGGTGAGGGAGTGCAACGCAGGGAATTTACAGGCGCACCGGATTCCGGTTTTGATTAGGCTGCGAAATTTTGTCGAGGATGGGCGTGAGGTTGCCTATTCGCTAGAGCGTTATCTAAAGGAATGCTGGCGGTTATCGGATGCAGAAACTCAATTGATATTCGATCGAGGTCGATCGCTGGTGCTGCTGGATGGGTTGGATGAAGTGACGGGAGAAGATGGGAAGAACATCGCCAAAGAAATCAAGCGGTTTGCTCGTATTTATCCGCAGGTGCAGGTAATTGTAACTTGTCGGACTCAGAGTCAGGAATCGCGGTTTGAGAAGTTTGATTATGTGGAGGTAGCGGATTTTAATGAGTCGCAGGTGCGATCGTTTTCAGAACATTGGTTTAAGACGGTGATGGGGGATGAGTCAGGAGGATTGGCGAAAGCACGAGAGTTTTTAGAACAACTATTTTTAGAGGCAAATAAGCCGATTCGGGAGTTAACAATTACGCCGATTTTGCTGAGTTTGACCTGTGCCGTGTTTCACCAGACGGGGAAGTTTTACTCGAAGCGTTCCAAGCTTTATGAAGAAGGGTTGGAGTTGCTGCTAGAACAGTGGGACAAGTCGCGGGAGATCGATCGGGATGAAATTTATCGTGATTTGTCGCTAGAGCGGAAGCTGGAGTTATTGAGTTTTCTGGCAGTGAAGAAGTTTGAGCAAGAGCAATATGTGTTGTTTGAGCAGGCGGAAATAGAGGGTTATATTGCGGAGTTTTTGGGGATTGGGCAGCGGGATAGTCGGGTGGTATTGAGGGCAATGGAAGCGCAGCATGGGTTGTTGATTGAGCGAAGTCAGAAAGTTTGGTCATTTTCACACCTGACATTTCAAGAATATTTGATAACCCGTCAGTTTTTGGCGAAGTGTAACCCGTCATCAATAAATGATTCAATACTGAATGAATTGACAAGCCATGTGCAAGATAGGCACTGGAGGGAAGTATTTTTATTGGCTGTTGAAATGCTGCCGAAAGCAGATGTTTTGCTAACGGCGATGAAACAAAAAATTGACAATTTAGTTATCTCTGATATTAGGGTGCAAAAATTTCTCTCTCAATTACATCAATTAGCTCTCTGGATTGATGCTCCATACAAAGCTGCATCTGTCCGAGCTTTATGCTTTGATCTAGGTGTTGATTTTACTACCAATACTAAGGGTACGCTGAGTCGCATCTTCAAAATTACTCGAATTTTAGATTATGAATTGTATCCAGGGCTATTTCGTTCTAGACAGTAGACAGGGTTTAGGTTTAGAGTTTAGAAGTCGGATTCACCCTAACTTATGATTTATGAGTTCCCTAGCAATTGT
>NZ_JAEQCX010000067.1:0-37792 GCF_020738035.1 Microcoleus sp. PH2017_28_MFU_U_A | reverse complement strand
CCTGATGGATTACCCTGTAGAAGCCAGTCATCCCCCGATTTCTCGGTTTCGACTGAACGAATCGCACTTGGCAGCACCATTTAAGTCTGCATTCACAATTATGCCATTATCTGACTGATATAAGCCACGTTTAATCCGCTTTCCAGATGCTTTCCACCCAGTTGGTTTTTGACCATATTTGGGTAGGGAGTCACCATCAAGAAAACTAGCTTTTGAAGTATATGCTTCTTCGGTTTTAAGAAATCTGATTCCGTGCAAATCGCACAGTTCTTTCAACCTATTTTTTAGCTTACCTAAAGGCATTTGAACAAATTTTTGATTGTTCAGTTTACCGAGATTACTGTTAGACTTAAAGCCTTCATTCCACCCAACTATCAGTGTGCCAATTCCGTATTTCAGACAATGGTTGACAATTAACTTTGCAGATTTATTGATGCCATCACGCATTTGGTGATTGCGTTTGCGAGTTACACGGTCTAGCCAATTATCCCAGTAACCTTCTGGTTTTCCTTCTTTTCTAGTTGCTACTTTCTTGTTCCACAATTGATTCATCGCTTTCATTGCACGAGAATCAATCAATAAAGAGTTTCCCAGCGTATCGACACAAGCTGCTAAATTGTCAGAAGTTCCTAAGTCAATTGACAATGCTTGACCAATGTCTAAATTATGTTGTTGTTTTTCAACCTCGTAGGACATTTCCAGGTAAAAATAACCATTTTTCGGGAGAATTGTAAACTCTTTCACTTGAGAAAAATCAAGATTCGATGGCATAGGCAAAAAGAATTCAGAAACTCCAAACCATCGCCTTACTGTTAAACCCAAGGAAAACCTTAACTGATTGCCAACAAGTTTTGGTCTTAAACCTCCAGAATTGGGATAAGCTACTTTAAACAACTTAGAGTTTTTCAGGTATCCCGGTGGCTTGGGGTTAAAATGTAATTGACCTTTGATATATAAATCTCTTAATTCTTTAAAAGATTTGAAGGCTTCTGTTACTGACATCAATGTTTGCTGCATTGGTGTTGATGGCAATGATTTAGCAACCATTGATTTTGTAACTGATGGTTCAAAAGATAAGTCAAATTTTCCAGTCAACAATTTTCCTGTTTTGAAAAAAATCTGACGAGCTAAATAAACACCACTGTTATACAGTTTACCTGATTGTTGACAGAGATACTCTAACAAGGCTTGAACTTCTTTGGTTGGAGACAGTAATATTTGCTGAACTCCCATTGTTTTTTTGGTTTTATTCACCTCTGTTTTCCTGAATATTGGTTGACTTGTCTGCTTTCAGCTATTATACTAGATATCTCAAGGTTCATCAACAAAATTTAGAAAGAAAGAAAGAAAGAAAGAAAGAAAGAAGACGGGGACTCTCATTCCCTCGTGCCGCTTCCCTCTCAGGACTGAAGTCTCTGAGTTTCCCGCATCCCGTATTGTTTTTATGATTGTATGCGATAATCGAACATTAACAGGGTAGAGGGCAGAGCATGATTGGTCAACTTCTCGACAGACGTTACCGCATCATTAAAGTCACAGACTCAAGTGAAGTGGGAAAAACTTATATAGCAGCAGATACTCACCGTCCCGGGTATCCGCAATGCACGGTTAGAGAAATGCGGCTCCTCGGCACCAGTTCGCAAACTCCAGAATTAGTCAAAATTATATTTCAAAGAAATGCAGAAATAATAGAAAAATTGGGCAAACACGACAAAATCCCCGAATTGTTGGCGTATTTTGAGGAAAACCAAAGTTTATACTTAATAGAAGAATTTATTGCCGGTCAACCTTTAAGCCAAGAATTTATACCTGGTGAACCTTGGGCTGAAGACGAAGTAATTGCTTTGCTATCATCCATATTAGAAGTTTTGGTGTTTATACACTCCAACGGTTTCATTCACCGCCGAATTCAACCAGACAGAACAATTCGACGCGAGTCAGACGGCAAATTTGTGTTGATTGACTTTAGCTTAGACAAAGAAATTAACCCGGAGCTCGTTAATTCTCATTTGTTGGCGCCAACATCCCCAAATTCTGTTAAAAAGCCTTTGGGAAAAAAACCGGAGTTGGCTGCTGAAACATTATATGTGCCGATCGAGCAATCGCAAGGCAACCCCCGCTACAATAGCGACATCTATGCTCTAGGTACGATCGCCCAGCTTGCGGTAACGGGACTATCGCCCGAGAAACTGAGTGCCTTAAAAAACCAAGGCGAAATTTCCTGGCGCGATCGGGCGACTTGTTCGGCGGCTCTAGCAGATATTATCGATCGAATGGTGCGCTCCGACTGCGAGGAACGATATCAGGAAGCCGCCGAAGTTTTGGCAGACCTCCAACAAATCGCTGTAAAATGGGAGGCTGGGCGATCGCCAGCCACCATCATCACCGACACGATAAATCAATTTCAGCCGAGACAGCGCCCAACCAAACTGTTGCTGTTTGCAGCCATAGCCGCAGCTTCGATATTGACAGCACTGATAATTTACTTTTGGCACAGTCAAAGTCCGGCGAGGGCCAAAGAATTGTTCGCCCGCGGTGTTGCGAAGGCGCAGCAAGGTGACAAAACAGGCGCGATCGCCGATTATACCCAAGCGATCGCCCTCAATTCCAGCGATGCCGAAACTTTCTACAAGCGGGCTAACGCTCGCTACGACATGGGCGCCACCGAGCAAGCAATTGCCGATTACACCCAAGCACTTAAAGTCAATCCCAGCCACACCAAAGCCATCTACAATCGAGCTCTCGCCCGCCGCGACACCGGCGACAAGCGGGGGGCTCTGGAAGATTTTACCCAAGTATTGCGGCTCAATCCTAACAACGGTGACATATATTATCAGCGGGGTTTAGCCTATTACGATTTGGCAGACTACCGCGCGGCAATTGAAGACTACACTCAAGCAATTCGGCTCAATCCCAACGATGCTACAGCATACAGCAATCGGGGTTTAGCTCGATCGGCCGACGGCGACAAAACCGGAGCAATGGCGGATTTTACCCAAGCGATTCAAATTAGCCCCAAGGAAGCTGGGGTTTACTACAGTCGGGGTCGATCGCGCTTTAATCTAGCAGATTATCAAGGAGCGATGGAAGATTACAGTAGGGCGATCGAATTGGAACCGAACCAAGCTGATGCTTATACCAATCGGTGCAGCGCTTACTTAAATTTAGCAACCTACGACAAAGCGATTGAAGATTGCAGCCGAGCAATTCGCCTCGATCCCAAAGATGAGGCAGCTTACAACAACCGCTGCATTGCTCATCTGAATTTAAAGCAATTTCAAAAGGCCAGCGAAGATTGCAGTTTGACGATCGGACTCAACAGCAACAATCCCAAAGCATACAGCAATCGAGGATTAGCTCGATCGGCTTCAGGAGACAAGCAGGGGGCCGTCGAAGATTTCACTCAAGCAATTAAGCTCAATCCCAGCGATGCAGTAGCTTACAGCAATCGCGGTACTATTTACTCAGAACTCAAAAATTACCCTTTAGCGGTTGAGGATTTCGCTCAGTCGCTACGGCTCAACCCCAACAATGCTAGCGCTTTTTACAGCCGAGGTCTCGTCCGCCGCCAACTCAAAGATCGGGCTGGGGCGATCGAGGATTTTCAGAAAGCTGCAACACTGTTTCTAGAACAAGGAAGAGCCGATGGTTTTCAAAACGCACAAGCACAGATCAAAGATTCTAAATAAACTATTAGTCATTAGTCATTAGTCATTGGTTATTGGTTATTGGTTATTGGTTATCAGTCATTAGTAATCAGTCATTAGTCAGTAGTGCGATCGTCCCCGCTCGCGAACGTTATCAGTCATTAGTGTCATTAGTCAGTAGTGCGATCGTCCCCGCTCGCGAACGTCATCAGTCATTAGTAATCAGTCATTAGTCAGTAGTGCGATCGTCCCCGCTCGCGAACGTTATCAGTCAACCGTCAACCGTCAACCGTCAACCGTCAACCGTCAACCGCCAACTGCCAACTGTCAACTGTCAACTGTCAAATGTCATTAGCAAAAATGAAAAATCAAGAACAAAAAAGGAAACAGCAAAAATCACCAATTACGAATTACCCATTACCAACTCCCCCTTCCCAGTTACCAATTCGCAATTATCAATTACCAATTACCAATTACCACTTCTCAAATTCCGATATGAACATGGTTGGTCAACTTTTAGACAGGCGTTATCGCGTAGTCCAAATCCTCAGCTCGGGAGCCTTCGGACAAACTTATTTAGCAGTCGATACTCGCCGCCCAGGTCACCCTCAATGTGTAGTCAAACAACTGCGCCCTCCCAGCAACACTTCCACAGTTCTCAAAACAGCTTACCGATTATTTAAACAAGAAGCAGAAATATTAGAAAAACTGGGAAAACACGATCAAATTCCTTTTTTACTAGCTTATTTTGAAGAAAGCAATCAATTCTACCTCGTAGAAGAATTTGTACCCGGCCACGCCCTCAATCGGGAAATTGTGGCCGGTCAACCTTGGCGCGAAGAAAGAGTGCTGGATCTGTTGGAAGAAGTGTTAAAAGTTCTCGCTTTCGTACACTCTCAGGGAGTGATTCACCGCGATGTTAATCCCTCCAACTTAATCCGCCGCAAACCAGACGGCAAATTAGTTTTAATTGACTTCGGCTCGGTTAAAGAAGTTGCCAATCACGCCAGCGAGTACGATACAGAATTTCCGCGCACCATTGCGACGGGAACTCCGGCTTATATGCCGATCGAACAATTTCAAGGCAACCCGCAATTTAGCAGCGACCTCTATGCCGTCGGGATGATGGCGATCCAAGCTATCACTGGTTTGCCCGGTACGGATTTGCCAAAATTGCAAGATCCGAGTCCTTCTCACACTGGGGAAATTGTTTGGCGAAACCGAGCTCAATGTTCTCAGGCACTGGCAAATATAATTGACAAAATGGTCTGCCACCAATTTAGCAAACGCTATCCATCGGCTGAGGAAGTTTTGGCCGCTCTCAGCAAGCTGAAACACCGCCAAGAGCCTGGAAATACGGCTCAAAATAAAAATATTTCTCCGTCGAGCTTACTGTCTTCCAATACTTTTTCTTCAGGTTTGGGAAGTCGGTTTTGGTGGCTGATATTCGCTGGCTGCGGGGCGATTGCTATGGTATTTCTGTTTAATTATTGCAGCCGCCCGAATCCGATCAAAGCCAAGGAATATTACGAAAAGGGAGTAGCAAAGTCTCGCAATCAAGATGCGGCAGCAGCTTTGCAGGCTTTTGACAAATCAATTCAATTAAATCCTAACAATGGTGAGAGTTTTTATCAGCGGGGTAATGCTAATTATGATTTAAAAAAATATCAAGAAGCAATTGCCGATTATTCTCAGACGATCGCTCTCAATCCTCAATATTTTAAGGCTTATTTTAACCGAGGGCTGGCCCGTCGCGATTTCAACGATAAGCGCGGAGCGATTGAGGATTACACTCAGGTTTTGAAGCTCCAGCCCAACGATGTTGATGCCTACTATGAAAGAGGAGTGACTTATTTAGAAATGCAAGATTACAAGACGGCTATTGGGGATTTGACTGAAGTAATTCGGTTGCAGCCGAACTTGGTTAAAGCTTATCATTCGCGGGGGTTGGCTCGGGCTGGGAGCAGCGATTTGCAGGGGGCGATTGGAGATTATACTGAGGCAATTAAGCTCGATGCTCAGAATGTGGATGCTTTGTACAGTCGGGGGAGAGCGCGCTTTCACCTAGGAGATTATCAGGGAGCATTGGCGGATTATAGTCAGGTAATTGCGATCGATCCCAAGAGTGGAGATGCTTACGCGAATCGTTGCAGCACGCAGTTGAATTTAGGAGCTCATCAAGCCGCAATTGACGATTGCACTCAGGCAATTTCGCTAAGCGAGGAAGATGGGGTTCCCTATAACAATCGCTGTATTGCTTATTTAAATTTGAAGGATTACCCGAAAGCAATTGCCGATTGCACTCAAGCGACAACACTAAATCCCAAGGATTATAATGCTTTCAGCAATCGCGGTTTAGCTCGCAGTGCCGGGGGAGATACACAGGGGGCGATCGCCGATTTTACCGCAGCAATCGGGCTCAATCCCAACGATGCTGAAGCTTACGCCAATCGGGCCAAGGTTTACCAGCAGTTAAATAATTCCAATAGTGCGATCGCCGATTACGTGCAAGCCATTCGGATCAATCCGAATTATGCTGGTGCTTACTACGGTAGAGGCATGGTTAGGCGATCGTTAGGAGACAAAGCAGGAGCAATTAGCGATTTCGAGAAAGCAGGCAAAATCTTTCTCGATCAAGGACTTACCGGCGGTTACAAAGACGCACAATTTGAGATTGACAAACTCAAATAATTCTTAGGTACGTAGTTGCGCTTCAGCGCTCTTTTGCATATATATAAGAAAGAGCGCTGAAGCGCAACAACGTACCTTACTAACCCTCTGGATTTTGAATTCGCTCAACCAAATCATAAAAAGGTTGCCAATTATCCTCAAGAGCGATCGGTTCCCAAACAGCCTCAATCGTCGGCCTCAACAGCGATTGTTCCGGATTGTGCTGGCGCAACCTGTCCGCCATCTTATCCATATCATCCGCCGATAAACTTTGCAAAACGTGACAATAAAACTCCCGCCAAGGTGCTAACAACTCCGTCGCTTCGGCCTCGCTAAAAATTTGATTGACATCATCTCGCCAAGTGCGATTAAACTGTCTTCGCAATTGAAAAAAGAAATCATGATAATCAACTTGAGACTCCGCCAGCATCTTAATTGTCAGCTTCAAAAGCTCATCACCATCAGCCTCAGACAAATCCTCAAATCCCAACCTATTCAGCATCAACTGTCGGTAAGTAGTATTATAATACCCACCAAACTTAGCCAAAGCAGCATCCATATCAGCTTTAGGAATAGCGGCTGCTAGCGGTTGCTGAAGCTTCTCCAAATTCCCGTGACAAATAAACGGTTGATTGCCGTAAGCATAAAGACCATAATAGTCAAAATAAGCTGCTGTAAACTTCGGATTATAAGTCGGAATAAACGCAAAAGGCCCGTAATCAAAACTTTCACCAGTAATCGACATATTATCAGTATTCAGCACCGCATGACAAAAACCTGCCGCCATCCACTGAGCGACCAATTCGGCTACACGCTTGACTAAATCCGCATAAAATAGCGCATACTTTTCTTCCGGTGAAATACCAGAATTGCTAGCTTCTAGATGCAGTTTAGGATAGTAATATTCAATGACAAAATCTAAAAGTTTTTTAATTAAGTCCGGGCGACGGATATAATTTAGCCTTTCAAAAGTGCCAAAGCGGATGTGAGAGTGGCTAAAACGCACCATCACGGACGATCGCGTCGGAGAAGGTTCATCACCCCGCCACAAAGCATCACCCGTTTCAACCAAACTAAAACAGCGAGACGTGCGAACTCCCAATCGGTGCAAAGCTTCAGCCGCCAAAACTTCGCGAACTCCCCCCTTGAGAGTGAGTCTACCATCAGCGCTGCGCGAGTAGGGAGTGCGGCCGGAACCTTTAGTGCCGAAGTCGTAAAGTCTGCCATCAGTACCGCGAACTTGGCCGTACAAAAAGCCTCTACCGTCGCCTAAATTCGGGTTGTATTCGTTGAATTGATAGCCGTGGTAGCGGAGTGCGAGAAAGGGACGCACGCAGTGAAATTTGCCGAATGCTTGAATGAAATCTTCGTCGGTTACTTGTGCCGGATCTAAGCCCAATGTCGGCAATAATTGGTCGTTGCGGAAGCGGAGGATGTGCTGCGGAAAATCTGCCGCCGGGACTTCATCAAAGTAGTCGCCACCGAGGGATTCGAGGGCGGGTTCGTAGTTGAGGGAAAGCAAGGGATTTGACATTTGTCTATTTTATGTTGAAAATGTTGAAATTGGCAACTCATTGTAGGGTGCGTCTGTTGTAAAAATTTTAAACGATAGACAGAGAATCTTCGGCTGACGCACCCTACGGTTAGTTATTGTAGGGTGCGTCTGTTGTAAAAATTTTAAACGATAGACAGAGAATCTTCGCCTGACGCACCCTACGGTTAGTTATTGTAGTTATTGTAGGGTGCGTCAGTTGTAAAATTTTGAACGATAGACAGAGAATCTTCGCCTGACGCACCCTACGGACTCACTACTCGTGACCAATATGTGCCGGAATATCTGGGATGTCATTTGCTCCCCAATCTTCAGGATAAATGCTTTGGGCAACAAATCGATGGAAGCTAGAATATTGCCAATCTTTGGGGGACTGGCATAAACCATGTTTGACTGGATTGTAATGAATATAATTGCAATGATTAGCATAGTCTGTTTCATCTCTAATTAAATGTTCCCAAAATCTTCGCTGCCAAAGATTTCTTTCTTTCCGTTTTTTTCGAGATGGGCTAATTTCGGCTTGTATTCCTAATTTATCAGCGCATTCATGTGTGACAAAAGTTTTAATGAATCGCCAACGAGTTGCATAATTGTTATCACCCTCTGGTAGTGTCCAAATACAATGTATGTGATTTGGCAATAAAACAATTGCCTCAATTGAAAAAGGGTAAAGTTGCTGGACTCGGAGCAGGGATTTTCGTAAAGATTCCCGAGCAATATCGCTGCACAGCCAAGGAATTCTTTGATAAGTGACTTGGGTGAAAAAGTAGGTTGCTCCGGGTATCGTGGCTCTCCGGTAGTTCGACATAATATTGAGTTAGTAGTCGTTAGTTATTGTCGGGTGCGTCAGGACTGAATGTTTTCTGACATTGCTGATTTTTTCGCCTGACGCACCCTACGGTTAGTTATGGACAGACAGATAATCTTCGGCTGACGCACTCTATGGTTGGTTATTATCGTTATTGTCGGGTGCGTCAGGACTGAATCTTTTCTGACATTGCTAATTTTTTCGCCTGACGCACCCTACGGTTAGTTATTGTAGGGTGCGTCAGGACTAAATGTTTTGACGACATACAGATAATTTTTGCCTGACGCACCCTACAGTTGCTCTACCTCCTATTTAAACTGCCACCAAAGTAGGCTCTAAAGTTGCCACTAATTTCAGATTGTACTCATCCTCAAAACACGGCTTTTTATAATCTAAACTCCACAGTTCCAAAGCACAATCGTCACCGGGATTGAGCGGTTGCAGCCGCAAGTGAAACTCTCGAACTTCCGGGCGGTGTTCGCATTTGAAATCAGTAATTGCCCCAATCTGCCGCCTATCCAAAGCCACAGCCAACCGCAGAAATGGATGCAATTTACTAACGACTTCTCGGTATCTTTTCGGGAGAATGACAAAATTTTCGTGTTTCTTTTTTGGAGGATTTTTCCGGTGATAGCGAGCTATATTGGCAATTACTTCAATCTCAGTTTCAGTGTATCCCAATAATTCACCATTGCGAATTAAATAGTAAGAATGCTTGTGGTGCGCCGAATGGCTGACGTACAAACCGCTGTTATGCAGAATCGATGCCGCCCACAGCAACTCGCGTTCTTCGCTTCCCCAATTGTGCAGAATTCCTTGGGTTTGGTCGAATAAATTGAGTGCAAATTCGGCGGTTCTTTCGCTTTGTTGTAAGTTAACTTGATATTTTTGGGCCATGTGCAGAACACTGCGCTGGCGGATTGAACCTTGATAGCGCAATCGGTTTTCAATCAAACCCCGACTTAGCATCCAGTCAACAATGACGCCTTCTCTTAAAGATCGATCGCACACCGTGAGGGATTCCATACCTAATAATGCCATCGCTTCCTGCAAAATCAACGCCCCGGCGAGAATAATTTCCGCCCGCTTATCCGACATTCCGGGAATCGCCAGCCTTTCGGAGTAGGAAAGTTTGCGGAAACGATTGACTAGCTCGCGCAAATCTTTTAAACTTAACTGATATCCAGCCAGCGGACTCGGAACTGTTCCCAACTTTTCGCGAGCGTTAATTGCAGCCAGAGTTTCGATGGTTCCCGCAGTGCCGATCAAGCGCAGATGTTCGCCTATCTTGAATTGCGATCGCAATTCGTCGATCGGTCTTTCCAGCGAAATCCGAATATAAGCTTGCAAATAGGCAAACTCCTCCCGGCTAATCGGGTCAGTTTTGACAAATTCTCCTGTTAAGCGCACAGCACCAATTTTGGTACTGGTGAGACAGCGCGGTTCAGAACTATCTCCTAAAATTAACTCAGTAGAACCGCCACCAATATCAATAATCACCTGCGATTGATTGTTAAATTCCATTCCCGAAAGAACACCGAGATAAATTCTCCGCGCTTCTTCTTGTCCGGAAATTAAGCTCACATTCAAGTCTAATTCGTCAGCAACTTGTTTGAGAAAATCCCGCCCGTTAGGCGCTTCTCGAACCGCACTGGTAGCCACAGCGATGACTTGTTCAGCATTAAAAGTTTTAGCAATATCTTGAAAACGGCGCAAAGTTGCGATCGCCCTTTCCATCACTTCAGACTTCAAACACCCTGTTTTAGCCTCACAATCACCCAACCGAACCGTATCTTTTTCTCTAGCAATAATCGCAAACGCAGGCAATTTCGGATCGATCCGCGCCACCACCATATGAAACGAGTTAGTACCCATATCAATAGCGGCAATAATGCGATTTGACTCCGCAGCAGCAAGTGAATTAACCATTGGAGTGTATCGGGGTTGACAGATATTTATAATTATTTCACGAATCCAGTGAGGCGCGATCTTAAATCAGCAAAAATCGGGAATTAGGGCATAGGGCATCGGGCATGGGGCATCGGGCATGGGGCAAAGAGGGCATCGGGACATACATCACTTTTTTGAGAACCGCTATAGTAGGTGATTTTGCCTAAAATTTGATAGAATTTAAAGCTAAAAATCTAAAATCTAGAATTGAAATGCTTATAGAGCCCGATCGCCAATCTGAATCTACACTACTTACTATCATCCGGCTGTTGAGATGGGACAAGCCAGCAGGAAGGCTAATTTTAATGATTCCAGCCCTGTGGGCCGTCTTTTTAGCAGCAGACGGAAAGCCGCCCTCCGCATTGGTAGGGGTGATAGTGTTGGGTACCTTAGCCACGAGTGCGGCGGGATGCGTCATCAACGACTTGTGGGATCGCGATATTGACCCGGAAGTAGAAAGAACGCGATCGCGCCCCCTTGCATCCCGCGCCCTAAAAGTGCAAACTGCGATCGGAGTCGCTGTAATTTCCTTTGCTTGCGCCGCCATTCTCGCTTTTTATCTCAATCCTTTAAGTTTCTGGCTGTGTGTCGCCGCCGTACCAGTAATTATCTGTTACCCGCTAGCAAAAAGATTTTTTCCCGTGCCGCAATTAGTGTTATCAATTGCCTGGGGATTTGCAGTTTTAATTAGTTGGAGTGCCGCCGTCAATAAATTAGAATTAGCCACTTGGTTGTTGTGGGGTGCAGTAGTCTTGTGGACGATGGGATTTGATACAGTTTACGCGATGAGCGACAAAGAAGATGACTTGCGTGTGGGCGTCAATTCCAGCGCTATCTTTTTCGGGGATAACGTAACTAATGCTGTGGGTTTTTTCTTTGTTGGTACTGTCGGTTTGTTAGCAGCAACGGGAATTAATCTGCACTTGCACGTCGGTTTTTGGATAGCAATTTGTGCGGCGGCAATTTTGTGGTTTTTGCAGTACAGTCAACTGCGGAAGGCGGATATTCCCAAGCCTGTTTACGGTGAAATCTTTCGCCAAAATGTTTGGGTTGGGTTTGTCATATTGGCGGGAATGATTGTTGGGGAGATTTTTTAGCCTGCGGTTGGAAACCGCGCCTACACAAACAAAACCCACCTACGTGGGTTAAATAAGTCCACTAAGCCTCTCCAATAATGATTGTGGAACAGGCATCTTGCCTGTTCAAGACTGGCTTTTCTGACGATCGTACCTTCTATGTAAAGTTATATTACAAAAACAGAAACTTCGCATAAAAACTCCGACGCACTCCTGATAGATAAGTAGCGGCGGAAGTTCAGCGAGTTTGACCCACCCTCTGTGTAAAGTTATATTACAAAAACAGAAACTTCGCATAAAAACTCCGACGCACCTCTGATAGATAAATGTCAGCCCAAATTATTGGATTAATCAAGGTGCACCATGTCTAATATATCGATCGGCAATTTAAGCGACAACTATATCTCGATCGACTTCGCAGGTAAAACTGACCCCACAGACACCTATCGTTTTAATCGGCTGAATCCGGGTAGCTTTCGAGTTACGGCGGTCGGATTTAGTTCCATTGTTGGGATGCAGCTTCTCGACACTCAGGGAAAAGTCGTCAAAGATATCGAAACCAACGGCACAAATTCGGGCACTTTTAGCATCGATAATTTGGGCGCAACAAATTATGCACTAAAAATCTCTGCACCTTCGCGCGATACAAATTATCAAGTTACTTTAACCCCAGACGGAAAAGTCGATCCGCTGACAGGCTTAGGCGTTACCTCCGGTTTCTTCACTCCCGATTCAACTGGTCAAGTTGGTTTTGACTGGCTACATGACGGCGGCAATTATAAAGGTGAAGTTGCCATTTTTAGCGTACAAGGTATGGAGAACTTCGATCCTAATTCTGAGGAATTTATCAAAGAATCAGCAAGACGAGCTCTGACAAATTCTACCTTTGGTCACGTCGTAATTTCTGACTCCATAGAAGGTGCAAATCCGCTATTTAACGGCGGTTTAGGAGAGGAAAACTATAACGAGGGACAGTACAGTGGCGCGAAAAAATTTGGGATGAAACCGGGAGATGCTTTTGCGGTGATGTTAGTACCAAATGGTACTGTGCGAGATATCTTTAACAATCCGGGTGCGGACGGTGACAAACGTCCGTTATTATCTTTATCTAGCCTGAATCCAGATGATGCTTTTTTGTTTGGTCAAATAGCAGATGTGACTGGCACCGGCAAGGCATTTGCGATGGAAGATCAGCGAGTCGATCGGGGTTCTGATAAAGATTACAACGATTTAGTTTTCAAGTTGACTGGTGCGACTGGTAAGGCTGTGTCGATCGACAAAGTGATCGATAAGAGCAAAGATTGGACTAAACTCGATGGCGGCAAGAAATTGATCGAGTATGTCACTCCAACACCGCCTGTAGCGACAACGCCACCAGTTGTTGTACCGCCGACAACTCCGCCAGTTGTTGTACCGCCGACAACTCCGCCTGTAGCGACAACGCCACCAGTTGTTGTACCGCCGACAACACCTCCAGTTGTTGTACCGCCGACAATGCCGCCAGTTGCGACAACACCGCCTGCTGTTGTACCGCCAGTTGCGACAACACCGCCTGCTGTTGTACCGCCGACAACGCCACCAGTTGAGACAACACCGCCTGCTGTTGTACCGCCGACAACACCGCCAGTTGCGACAACACCGCCAGTTGCGACAACACCGCCTGCTGTTGTACCGCCGACAACGCCACCAGTTGTGACAACGCCACCAGTTGCGACAACACCGCCTGCTGTTGTACCGCCGACAACACCGCCAGTTGCGACAACACCGCCTGCTGTTGTACCGCCAGTTGCGACAACGCCACCTGCTGTTGTACCGCCAGTTGAGACAACACCGCCAGTTGCGACAACACCGCCTGCTGTTGTACCGCCAGTTGCGATCGCACCGCCTGTAAGAGTAAAACCTCCGATCGCCCCCCCAACTCCTTCACAACCACCTAAGATCGACCCAAAACTGCCTGTAATTGAACAACCGATCGACACTGAAGCGCCTATCCCTATCAGTGTGGCGCCAACGGTCGATCGCACTTTTGTAGGCATCATCGATACTGGGTTTGCTGCGAAGAATCCCGATTTGGATTATTCTAAAGTGACCTTGGGGCGCGATCGCATCGACAAAGACAGCAACCCGTTGTTAAATGCTGGAGAAGGGAACGAACACGGCACGTTTAGCTGGGGTTTAGTAAGTGCAATTCAAGGGAATGATATCGGGATTGATGGCTACAACGATGGGGCGAATGTTTACCTAAGTCGGGCAATTGGTTCGGGGGAATGGGATTTAGCTTTAACTGATTTTGTAAGTGAAGCGAAGGGACAAAAGAAGAAGAATGCGATCGCACTTCTTCCCCTGGATTTAACTCAAAAGAATGCTGACGGTAGCATTACTACTCGTTACGAGTTTACAGCGCGGGAGCGTGCGGCTTTGGAAAATGCGCGTCAAAATGGGGTGCTGTTGGTTGTAGCGGCTGGTAATGACGGCGGTGTGATGTCGGTTTTGGGTCAATCTTCTCAGGAGTTTGACAATATTATCACGGTTGGTTCGTCGGATGGTTTTGGGCGATCGGATTATTCGAGTTACGGCTACGGTTTGGATATTTTAGTGCCCGGTGGAACAATTGAAAATCCGACTTTATCGACTGTTGGCGATGATGTCGGTCAAATGTCGGGAACTTCGGCATCCGCAGCTAAGGCGGCGGGAATGTTGTCTAAGGTTTGGGATAGCAATCCTGCTTTGAGTGTGACTCAGGTTATCGATGTTTTGACTGGAAGTGCGATCGATTTGAAGGAGCCCGGATGGGATGAGGAAACGGGTTTTGGGGTGGTGAATTTGAATAAGGCTGTGCAAGTGGCGAAGGAAACAAAGCCGCAAAGTTACACGCCTAGTCCTTTCTTGAGTCCGACAACTTGGGGTTTAGAAGGACTGGTGACACCCTTAGAAAGGGCGACGGCCGATCAGTTTAGTGGCAATGGCAAATACTATGATTGGCAATCTTACACTCTTAAGTTTGGAGATACCCTCAGTCAAATTGCATTCGACACAATGGGCGATGCTTCTGCTGCTGCTTACAACTGGATTGCTAAACGCAACAATATTCCAGAGGCTAGTAAGATTCAGGCTGGGGCTACAATTCAGATTCCCAAAGAAGTATCAGCACCTCAGCCAGTTAACCCAGGCCCAATTAATCCAATTCCACCTAGTTCAATTTCTGTCAATGGACGCACCATTAGTGGCAATTTTTATCCTGTTTTTCAGAATTACAAAGGAACACTTGGCAATCCCATTTCAGATGTCGTCAATTATGGTAGTACCAGCTATCAACTATTTGACAAAGGGTCAATTATTAGCAGTAAAAATGGAACTTTTCCGCTTTACGGTGGCATCCGTCAGGCATTCTTGAATACAGGTGGCTTAGAAGGCTGGTTGGGAGCTCCGAAGAGTGAAGAAAAGGGGCTGGGGAATGGGAATATCATTCAATACTTTGATAAGGGCTACATCTACTGGAATGGTGGTAAGGCAACTGCTTACAAAGAAGGTAGCGGTATTCCAGTTGATCAGACTCAAAATCTTGGTAATCAACCACTTTTGAATAATACAAATTCTCAACCTTCTCTCTTTGCTAATCCAACTTCATTTAATCCTTTAGTCGGATTCAATAATCCTTTACAAGGTGCTGGCAGCCTGACACAAGGACCTGGTGGTTCAACTTCACATACCGGCAGAGCGCAATATGCCATTGATTATGGTGTTAACTTGGGTACACCTGTATATGCCATGCGTTCAGGTACAGTGAAAAGAGTAATAGATGCCTATTCAGACACAGGTGGTGGCCCAGAAAAAGCGAATCAAGCAAACTTAGTTACGATTGAGCATGATGGAGGATATCGTTCTGCTTACTTACATCTACAACGTGGATTTAGTTCAAAAGTAGCAGGGGGAATAAAGGAAGGTAATACTGTCAAAGCAGGACAGCTAATTGGGTACAGTGGCAATTCGGGTTGGAGTACAGGTCCTCACTTGCACGTAGAAGTTCATAGACCAAATAGTAATGGTACTTTTGGTCAGACTGTCGCATTCCGAATTAGTTAATTTCTTCTAAATTGTGTCAGGCGATCGCCCATAATTCATCAAACGATCGATCGCCCTTCTTACATCCGCGTTAATCTGCGTCCATCTGCGGTCAAAAAAGATCGATCGCCCTTTCTAACAATTCAGAAGGGCGATCGCCCTTATTTTGCATTCAACTCACAAATAATTGTCAGTTCAGCCAATTATTGCTAAAATGATCCCAAAATACTATTCTGATTAGCCAATGAGCAACATCTCTATCAGCTTGCCAGATGACTTACTCACATACGTCAATCAAAAAGCGCCAAACCCCAGTGCTTTGATCGAATCTCTCTTAAAACAATGGCGAAAACAACAAGAAAACCAAGCTTTAGCAGAAGCTTGTAAGCTAATTGACGAATTAGATTTAGGATGGGATGAGGAATGGCAAGCTCAAGCGATTACCGACTGGGAAGTATCTGGATAGCTAGATTCGATCCGTCAGTAGGAACAGAAATACGCAAAACGCGACCGGCATTAGTGATTTCTGGTACGTTGTTTAACGAGCGACGCAGCAAAGTGACTGTTTTGCCGTTTACCTCCGCTCGTGCTCACGATCCTCGGATTTCTGCTGCTGTAATATTAGTACCCGCATCCCCACAAAATGGTTTAGATGCAGACAGTTTGCTAGTCTGTGTCGATCTCATGACTTTCGACAAAACGAGATTAGTACAGCAAGTCGGCCAATTGGAATCCGAGCTATTTTCCCAAGCTCAAGAGATTTTGCAGCGCTATTTGGAATTATAGCGATCGCCCGACGCTAACTCTCACCAAAAATAAAAGCGAGATCCATTTTGGAACTATCCAAAATGGATCTCGCTTCTGCTTGTAGGATGGAATAACCGCTTCCATCTCCCAATTTCCATGACCACCCCCATCCAGCAAGAAGCCCGCCAAATTCTCGACACTCTCGCCTTTACCCCCTTCGATAGATGCAATCCCCTCAGCCGCGACTTCGACACCATTCCTGCTAAAGTTGGTTTGTACGCCTTTCGACATCGCACCGAAGGATTGCTCTACATCGGCAAAGCCAAGAACCTCCGCGATCGACTCCGAGGCGGTCACAAAGCCTTTCTCTGGGGCTGGCTCGATCGCTACGATCCAGATGATGTAAGGATCGCCTTTGTTACCCTCAACCAATGGCAAAAACCAGGGTTATTATATGAATTAGAAACCCTCATCCTGCAAGCTACAAATCCTCCCTACAACGTTAAAATCCCCAGAGAACAATGAATCATACCCTCAACATCCAACACTTGCCACCATCCGCTATTCATTCGCTGATGACCCATTTGCCGGACTATGTGAAAGTCGCCCTGATGGAAAAAGCTACGCAGCTAGAATGCTCTCTGGAAGCTGCGATCGAAATGGCGATCGCTAGTTTTCTAGACTCAGAAGCTTTCAGCTTTGAAGATTGCCTATTATCGCAACGTCTTCAGGAATCAGAACTGGTAGAATCTTCGCAAAGGAAATAGGGAACGATCGCCATTTCTCAGGATAATTCAGAAAGGCGATCGACCATAATTCATCAAACGAGCGATCGACCTTCTGACATCCGCGTTAATCTGCGTCCATCTGTGGTCAAAAAAGAGCGATCGCCCTTTCTAACAATCCAGAAGGGCTATCGCTCTTCAACTTCCCATCTCAAGACTAAAGATTTATTCATTCTCATCAACATTATCAAAAATATCTTCGATGTCCCGTGCTCCGTGAATCACACGCAAAATTTCTACCCCTGAGTCTATGAGACGGTAGAAAATCAGATATCTTCTAAAACCTTTAATAGCTTGTTGTCGCACATCGATTAAATTCGGATGAGAAAATTGACAGCCTTTTCCCATTTTTGGCGTTTGGGCTAATTGTTTAAACGTTTCTTCCGCCGACACAAGAAAGCGATCGGAAGCATCCATATTATCTTCCGCAATGTAAGTTGCCAATTCAATTAAATCGCGGATAACTTGCGGACGTTTTTGGATCGAGGTCATTTTTCTCCCTGCAACCCCTGATTCTGGGAAATACGCGATCGCACAGCTTGACGAATCTCCATCCAATTTTCCTCCGTCATAGCGGTAGGATTTCCCGATTCCAAACCCTCTAATAACATCGCTTCCAAACGTTCTGAAGCTTTACGTTTTTGGTCTTGGCGAATTAACTCACGGAAATACTCGCTAGCTGTACTATAACCACCTTGGGCTACCTGTGCTTCTATATAAGTTCGCATTGAGTCAGGTAGAGAAATATTCATGCTTGTCACGGGTATTACTTACCTCATTTAACTCGTTATTTTTAATATGGCAGATTTTGCCATTTTTTGTCAAGTCTCATAACCACTAATTTTTTAATAATAAAATGGGAAAGGGCGATCGCTTCGTAATATCAATACTCCGTCAATTCTTGCAAGTCTGTATCTTCCTTATAGATTTCTGCATAGAGAGCCGCAGATTCTTCCAATTGCTCCGCATACTCCGCATCCTCTGGGTTATCCCAAATTTTAGCAAAAGCTGCTTCTGAGAGTTTGGTCACAGTATCAACTAGAACACCAGCTTCACTTCGCGTTAATAGGAAGTCGATAAAATCTTTTAATACCGTAATTTTATCTGGCGGTAAACTACGAATTTTTTCCATCAGCTCTGCTTCTGGGTTTTGGGTGATACTCATTTGAGCTACCACTTATTTATTGATAAGATAGCATATACTTGATATTCCGTCAATATTGCGATGTTGCAGAAACGATCGCCCAAACTGGTAAAATCCTAGCAAATCCCAGATGAAATCCCAAATGAGAGTAAGCAAATTCAACTTTTGTGCGATCGCAATTTTCCTAACTTTGGGCATTTTCGGCAGTACCAAAGCAGACGGAGGAATTGCACAGTTCAGTTTCAGCAACAAATCCACTCAAACTTTAGCACAAACCCTCCCTCCTCCTCCGCCTCCTGCTCCTGCCAAATTACCTGTCACCGAACAAGAAGGCCCGCCAATTACTAGCGAATCCGTGCCGGATCAAATAGCTTTAGCAACCCATTTGCAGACTATCAAAGCTAGAATGTTCGGTGCTTACTGGTGTCCTCACTGTCACACGCAACAAGAACTTTTCGGCCAACCCGCATTTACCGCGATTACTTACATTGAGTGCGATCCCAGAGGTAAAGATGCTCAACCAGATTTGTGCAAAGCAGCTAATATTAAAGCTTATCCCACTTGGGAAATTCGCGGTAAATATTACACTGGTAGGCTATCTTTGGAAAAAATTGCTATCTTATCGGGTTATAAAGGCAGCAGGAATTTTCAGCCACAACTTCCCTCTCCTTAAATATATCTAAATTAGGAATGAGAATTAAATAACTTACAATTTTAATTATTCTGGGATGGGCGTCCCGCCGGTCCAGAAAAGACGGGCGGGACGCCCATCCGACAAATATGTGTAAGTTATTAAATTTTCGTTCCTTAGTTGACGACACTCGCCCACTAAAAAACCGGGTTTTTGAACCGAGATTGACGGTTTTAGGCAAAAATTTTGGTTAAAAACCCGGTTTCTTGCCACCTGCGCGTCTAGCAGTATAAATGTAAGGCGCACAAGCACCTGAATTTATGACTTTTATGAATCGAGCTTATGAATAATATGAATTGACGTAAAAGCGAGATAATTATTTAATGGTACTTAGGCGGACATATCTATTTTAATTCCAAATTAGCACTTATTCACGAGACTGAAACGATGCACTTACAATCTAGGAAAAAACTAATAACTTTCAGCAGTTTGCTGTGCTTGTCAGCAATTGTATTTCCGGTAGCCAGCCAAGCTATAACTGTACAAGAAGTACCGAATCCACGCCAAAATCACACTTGGGTAACAGATAAAGCAAATATTCTCAGCGACAGCACGGAAATTCAGCTAAATCAGGTGATTGCGGAGTTGGAGGCGAAAAATGGCTCAGAAATTGCAGTGGTGACAGTGCCTGATACTAAGCCATCCGCGACACCCAAAGCATTTGCTACAGAATTATTTAACTCTTGGGGAATTGGCAAGAAAGGTAAAAATAACGGAGTTTTATTGTTGATTTCGTCGGGGGAACGCCGCGTTCAGATTGAAACTGGTACCGGGATTCAAGGCATTTTGCCGGATGCGAAAACTGTGAGTATTATTCAAACGGAAATTACGCCCAAATTTAAACAGCAAGACTTTGACGGGGGGACATTGGCGGGGACAAAGGCGTTAGTTAATGTTTTGCAAACTCCGATCGCAAATGTGCGATCGCAAAACGCGCTACCTTTGGCTCCCATAGTACCAGGACAAGGCGTACAACCGTCTGCAAATACTCAATCTCAAAATACGCTGCCTTTGGCTCCCATAGTACCAGGACAAGGGGTAACACCGTCGCCAATACCTGCTCAATCGCCAGTTGTTACGGATGATAACTCATCAGGTGGCGTGTTCATATTTTTCTTAATCCTTGCCTTGCCTGTGTTATTGATAGGATGGATAATTCGGTCTATTATGTCCAGTTCCCGCTCTTCTTCTAATAGTCGCAGGCGTCATTACGGTAATAGAACCAGCGGTAATAGCACCAACGGTTACGGTAGCAGTAGTAACGATTACAGTAGCAGTAGCAGTAGCAGTAGTAGCGATTACAGTAGTAGCAGCAGTAGCGACTCGGGCGGTAGCTTTGGTGGTGGTGACTCTGGGGGTGGTGGCGGTGGTGGGGATTACTGATAGTTGTAAGGTGCTCTTCGGCGCACCCTATTTGAGCTTGATTTATACATTTTCCCTAGAATGACCACAATCATATTGGTTTGTAGTGAGGACTTTAGTCCTCGGATGGATGCGGACTAAAGTCCTCACTACAAACCTTTTTTAGGATTAACTTTTACTCCGAAAAGTAGTCTGTAACTATTTTCAAAATTCGGGAGGAGGCTAAGCCGTCGCCAAAGGGATTAATTGCCATTGCCATCGCGTCGTAAGCTTTAGAATCACTCAGCAATTCTGCGGCTTTTGCTGTAATTGTATCAGAATTTGTACCGACAAGTTTAGCAGTGCCTGCGGAAACTGCTTCTGGCCTTTCTGTGGTTTCTCGCAATACTAAAACTGGCTTACCCAAACTCGGTGCTTCTTCTTGCAATCCGCCTGAATCTGTCAAGATTAAATGACTTCTCTGCATCGCTCCTACTAATTCTGCGTAATCTAATGGTTCTGTTAAAAAGATTCTTGAATGGTCGCCCAATAGAGCTTTTAATGGTTCCCGGACTGTGGGATTTCGGTGTAGTGGTAAGAGCAAGGCTGTGTCGGGAAATTTATCTAAGATTTGAATAAATGCCTTGGCAATTCCTGCTAATGGTTTGCCCCAATTTTCGCGGCGGTGTACTGTTGCTAAAATGGTGCGATGTTGGCTCCAATCTAAGTTGGGAATGTTGCATTCGGGTTCGCGTTTGGCGACAGATAGCAAAGCGTCGATGACTGTGTTGCCTGTACGGTGAATTTCTCCCAAAACGCCCGATCGCACTAAATTATCCGCAGCCAGCGCTGTTGGGGCAAAATGCAGCCGTGTGAGCTGCGAAATCAACCGCCGATTAGCTTCTTCGGGATAGGGATTGAACACGTCGTCAGTCCGCAATCCGGCTTCTACGTGACCTACGGGTATTTTTTGGTAGAATGCAGCCAAGGCAGCGGCAAAGGCTGTCGTTGTATCTCCCTGTACTAAGACGATTTCTGGCTGCAACTCTTTAAACAAGGCTTCCAAACCATGCAAACTCCGGGAAGTGATATCTGTCAAGCTTTGCTGGTGCTGCATAATGGCTAAATCTCGATCGGCTTTCAGGTCGAACATCTGCATCACTTGCTCGACCATTTCTCGGTGCTGACCGGTTAAAATTACTTGGGTGTCAAAGTTTGGCGATTTTTTGAACAGTTGAATTACTGGGGCTAGTTTAATCGCTTCCGGGCGAGTTCCTAGGACTATGCAAACGCGGTGTGTGGCTTCGGGCATATTCATTCAGTTGACAGTTGACAGTTGACAGTTGACAGATGAGGGCGAACTCTACCTGGCAGTCCGAGGATTGGAGTAATGAATAGTCTTCTTTTAATTTCTACCTACAAGGGTTCCGGCTTTAAACCAATTCTTTGTGGTAAAATATAGTTAAGTTTATTGATGCTCGCATTTTGACTACTTTCAAGAACAGGCAGGATGCCTGTTTCACAAGAATTCAATGTTTTTGTATGCACGCGAACCGGCACATAAATAAATGATTGCTTTGGCGCAGAATGTTAGTTCATCCGAATCTACTTAATGTTAAAATTATCTCGATCATTGGAGTTTTTTAATCTTTAATTTAATTTATTATGCCATATCGATACATTTTATTTTACAAACCTTACGATGTTTTAACTCAATTCACTGACAATTCAGGGGAAACTAAACGCAGCACTCTTAAAGATTTTATTTCGATTCCTGATGTTTATGCCGTCGGCAGGCTCGATCGCGATAGCGAAGGTTTGCTACTGTTAACCGATGACGGACAAATGCAGCACCGCCTCAGCGATCCGAAATTCGCTCATCCCCGCACTTACTTGGTGCAGGTGGAAGGGATTCCTGATGCTGGTGCGATCGCCCGTTTGCAAACTGGTGTCACCATTCAAGATTATCGGACTCGATCGGCAAAAGTGCAATTATTGTCCGCAGAACCCGAATTGCCGCCCCGCGAACCCCCGATTCGATTTCGCAAACACATTCCGACAGCTTGGCTGGAAATGACTCTCACCGAAGGCCGCAACCGACAAGTGCGCCGGATGACGGCAGCAGTGGGGTTTCCGACGCTGCGGCTGGTGAGAAGCGCGATCGGGCATTTGCGTCTGGAAAGCCTCAAACCCGGTGAATGGCGCGAAATAACTCAAACAGAAATCAAACTATTTTAAGATTTGCACAGAACAGGATCGGGAGCGTGCATTGTGCACTCTAATTTTTGGGAGGCAAAATAAAACTTTCCTTTCCATCCCGATCTTTTTGCACCCGAGCTCCCAACTTGACAAGAGCTTGTTTTGCCCTTTGACGAACCAACTTATCAGTTGTTTGATAATAAACCGCGCTCCAAGCATTAAACCGCACCGGCACGCTATCTGGATCTCGGCGCAAAAACTCAGCAGTTGCTCGAAACATCGGCGCCAATTTCTTCCCATCCGGGGTTTTTTCCACCCACTCAGCAGCCATTTCGTGAGAGCGAATTGACTCGGGAATGTCTCCCAACAGCAGTAACTCATCAAGACCTTTTGTTCGCCACACTATCCACGCTTGGGGATGAATTTGCGGCGACAAGGCGTTAGTACCCCGCTCGATGAACTTAATAGCAGTTTCAGGTTTTCCCTGATAAAAAGAAACGGCTGTTGACAGAAACAGGTAGATGTCAGCCCACCTGGGGTCGCGCTGGGTAACTATGTCAAAATAATCTTGGCCCAGATTGTAGCCGGTCACATTTCGTGCTTCGTCATCGCCAAAATACTGCAAAAATTTGAGAAATGTCCAATCTGCAATTAAATTGTCAAACCCAAAACTAGGGAGATTTTTGAGCATTTTCAGCCGCAGGGCTTCTTGCTGGGCTTCTTGCTGGGCGGCTTGCTTGAAACTAGCAGCAGATATTGCAGAGAGCGGCTTTTGCTCCTCAACGCCAACTGAGGTCATTCCGCCTAATTGCCCGATCGACTGCATGGTAATGACTCCAGCCAGCGCTGCTGCACCGATAACTCCATTAACGAGCAGACTCAACCACTTACGCGAAAAATTTTCGATTTTAGTTTCCATGAGACATTTAAATCCAAGTTTTAAATTAAGTTTATTAAAATAGAGTAATGATTGGTTGGCGATCGACTATAAAGCTGGTTAAACTATCCAAAGGGATGCTATGGCCTCCACAACATAGTTTAAGTGGTAGTTTGAGATTTTTTAGCAATTTTAAATCTCAAATCAACAATCAAAAATAGAATTGAGCCAAAATTCAATGAATCAAGCCCGCAGACGCTTTTCTAAGTTACAGGCAGCCCTGTTCACTGGGGCGATGGCAACAACCGCTTCGATATCTTTACTCGTTCCCAGTCTGAGTCAGTCAGTCCGCGCCGAACTTCAAGATAGCCCCAAAGCTGTCTTAGACGAAGCTTGGCAAATTGTGAACCGAGATTATGTCGATCCAACCTTTAACAAGACTGACTGGCAAGTTACCCGCCAAGAATTGCTCAGCAAAAATTATACTTCTCGCGAAGCTGCCTACACTGCCCTCCGCAATGCCCTAGAAAAATTAAAAGACCCCTACACCCGCTTCATGGATCCGAAACAGTACGAAGCGCTGAAGAGTCAAATCTCCGGGGAACTGACAGGGGTGGGGATGAGGCTCGAAGAAGACGAGAAAACGAAAGCGATCACGGTAGTTGAGCCGATGGAAAATTCCCCAGCCCTGAAGGCAGGGATTCAAGCTGGCGATACGATTTTGGTGATTGACGGCAAACCTACCAAAGGTATGACTGTCGCGGATGCGGCTCAAATAATTCGGGGTGCCGAAGGCACGAAAGTCACGCTGCGGATTGCTCGTCAGGGCAAAAGCGAGTTTGATATTACTCTGACTAGGGCGAAAATTGAGGTAGCAGCGGTTCGCTACAGCCTTAAGAAGGAAGCTGACAAGAATGTCGGTTATATCCGCTTGCAAGAGTTTAGCTCCCACGCGGGCGAACAAATGCAGCGGGCGATTAAAAATCTCTCGGAGCAGAAAGCTGACGCTTTTGTGTTGGATTTGCGGGGTAATCCCGGCGGGTTGCTGTCGGTGAGCATTGATATCGCGCAGATGTGGATGGATTCTGGGGCGATCGTCCGTACAGTCTATCGTGCGGGAGATTCTCAGGAAATGCGGGCCAACCGCACTGCAATCACTAACAAGCCTTTGGTGGTGTTGGTGGACAACAACTCGGCCAGCGCCAGCGAGATTTTGGCCGGTGCGCTGAAGGACAACAAGCGCGCCACTGTGATGGGCGGCCAAACTTTTGGCAAAGCTTTGGTGCAGTCTACGCATCCTTTGTCTGACGGTTCGGGATTGGCGGTGACGATCGCCCACTACTATACTCCCAACGGTACGGATATCAGTCACAAGGGCGTTACTCCCGATGTCAAGGTGGAAGTTAGCGACGAACAAAAGCTGAAATTAGCTAATAAACCGACGTTGGTTGCGACGAAGGACGATCCTTGCTACGCGCAGGCGATCGCACTTTTGAAAACTAGCGCTGCATCGGTACGTCCCACTGTTGGTAATGAGGCTCTTGCTCCTAAAAAGTAGTTGAACACCGTCAGACAATAACAATTAGTTTTAAGATGAAACCCGCACCGGCGGGTTTTGTTTTGTCAAGAATTGATTGCATCGATTAATCACTGTAAGATTAGTTCGTAGTGCGGACTTCAGTCCGCAGCCAGTAAGATTGGTTCGTAGTGCGGACTTCATATCGTTTCCGGGTGCATCGGAATTATATAGTGCGAGCGTCTCGCTCGCGACATAGATCGCGAGCGAGACGCTCGCACTACATAATTCAAATATATTATTCCGATGCTACCGGATTTGATATCAGTCCGCAGCCGTATAGCGGACTTCAGTCCGCACTACGAACGGTTTTTGTGATGCTAATTGACAGGACATGATATTAATGGCTCGTGCTTTGTTGCATCTAATATCTACGATTGAATGATGCTATCAAACAAAGTTAAAAGTCCTAACTCCTGGGTCGGACACGGCAATGCCGTTTTCCTACTTTTCAGAATTGATAGAATTAAGACGCCGGATAAACTCTAAGGGCAAATCGTCGGTATCAGCAATAAAAGCTACTTCATAAACATTTTGCCCGATCGCCTGTTGAGTCGGTTCCAATAAAACTTTCAAAGCTTGAAACTGGTTTGGTTCGTCTTTAGCGGCTTCCTCAAACCGCTGTTTGAGAGACTGCAACCAACTGGGCAAATCAGTTGTCGCCTCAGTTAAATCGAAAGATAAATGATAATATCCAACATAATGCTCGTCACCGAAAGCATCCGGTGCGGCTTTTGGTTCGGGGATTTGAATGAGTTCGATGCGTCCGTTGAGACCTTCCATCCAACAGGCTAGGGTGTAACCTGTGGTAAAGCGATCGCTAACAGTAAAGCCTAACTGTTCGTAAAAGGCGATCGCCCGATGAATGTTAGCAGTGCGAATCGAGGCGTGGTGCATTTGGCAGTTGACAGTTGATAGTTGACAGTTGATAGTTGACAGTTGGCAGTTGATAGTTGGCAGTTGTCAATTGGTAGTTGTCAATTGGTAGTTGGCACTTATTATTTATCCTATGTTATTTGTCACCTACTACTAAGAAATTAATAAACTAATAACTACTGCCAACGGACAACGGACAACGGACAACGGACAACGGACTATTCAAACAATCGAAAATAGGGATATCTAATTGGAACTCCCGGCTCTTTTTCCAAATCAAAATTAATCACTTCCCAGCAAGGTTCCTCTTGGGGATCGGGGCTAAAATCCACAGGTAAACCGTACAGCCTCGGGCGTGGCGAATCCGGCTGGCCCCGCCAAGGCGTGCTGCGTTCCAAATAAGCGCTGATTAAGTCTCGATAACGTTGGGCAACGATGACGCGAGTTGCTCGGTACCCTTGAGTATAAAGTCGATCGAGCGCTTCGTGAATTTCAAACCGAATTCCGTCGGGGTGAGTGTGCTGGCGATACCATTCATCCTCCCAGCGGCGCCAGTGTCGCCCAGACTGAAGGTGAACCAGTTCCCCCGTTTTTGGATCTGCCTCAAATGCCCCGTGACGCGGACACAAATAGGTATCCGTGAGTGTTAAAGCCGGAATTGTTTGGCGACAGTGTGGACACTGAATTTCCGGGCCAAACATCGGGTATTGCAAGGCAACTTCAATCATTTATTGCGTCCCAGCATATTTATCTGCAAAAGTGGCAAATAGTCTTATTATATCCCGTATCAACAACCAGCTAATCTGCTAGAAGTATCACGATCGACCAAAAAGATGAGCAATCTCAACGAACCTCTGCTTGCACTTCCTGCCTATTGGCCATTGCCGGATCTCTCCGAAGCTGCTTTTGTCGCTGAGGGCGCTGTTGTCATCGGCAGGGTAGAGGTGGCTGCGGGCGCTAGTATCTGGTACGGGGCGGTGGTGCGGGGGGATGTAGAACGAATTGCGATCGGCAAAAGTACCAATATCCAAGATGGAGCAATTCTACACGGCGATCCGGGGAAACCGACTGTTTTAGAAGATTTTGTGACAGTAGGACATCGAGCGGTCATTCATTCAGCTTACATTGAACGGGGCTGTTTGATCGGGATTGGGGCGATCGTCCTGGACGGAGTGAGAGTCGGCACAGGTGCGATCGTCGGTGCAGGGGCGGTTGTGACGAAGGATGTTCCCCCTCACACGCTAGTGACTGGAGTGCCTGCCAAGCGGCTGCGAGACTTGTCTGAAGAGGAATCTGCGGAGTTGGTGGAACACGCCAAGCGTTACGAAAAGTTGGCTTTGGTTCACGCGGGAAAAGGAACTGATTTGGGATTTGGTTAGTTGATAGAATAAGATTTTCAACATTCATGTCAACTTAAAACTGAAACCCTCTGTCTCTCTCGTTTTTATCGAAGTCTAGATCCCCCTAAATCCCCCTTAAGAAGGGGGACTTTGAGAATATTTCTTGTCCCCCCCTTATTAAGGGGGGCTAGGGGGGATCTCCGGGTTAGTTTTATTCGAGAAGAATGCTAAACTAAAGTAATTAAAATCAAGCAAAAAAGTATTGATTTCTAATGGCTTACACCGCGCAAAAAATCCTCACCTTTGAAGCATTTGTCGATCGATACTGTGACAACCCCCGCTACGAACTTGCTGACGGAGAATTAGTTGACAGGTCACCCACAGGCCCCCACGAAACCGTCAGTGGTAAACTGGTAGCTCAAATAGTAATTGCGATCGCAGCAGAAAAACTACCTTGGTTCATTCCCCGCACTTGTTTGATCCGTCCATTTTCCGACGCAGCTACTGCCCGCCGTCCCGATATTGTAGTGTTAGATGAAACTGCCCTGATTAGCGAACCCCTCTGGGAAAGAGAGCCTGTAATCACGCTGGGGCGATCGATTAAATTGGCAGTAGAAGTCGTCAGCACTAACTGGGAAACAGATTATGCCCGAAAAGTTGAAGAATATGCTCTTTTAGGAATTCCAGAATATTGGATTGTTGATTATCGCGGATTGGGAGGCGTGGCTTTTATCGGTAAACCGAAACAACCTACTGTCACCGTTTGTCAACTAATCGATCAAGATTATGCCAAACAACAATTTCGCATGGGTGAACGGATTATTTCTCCTCTGTTAAAGAGTTTGCAACTTCGATTAGATGATATTTTGCCCCGTTAGGCGATCGGGTTTGTGTTAAAATTATCAAAGATCGTATTCAAAAATCAAATCAACGTTGTTCTGAAAAATTGGATAAAGCGTAAGCAATTCTGATGTTATATGAAAATAATAGTTATCTAAAGGCAAAATAATAATTTCTGCTTCTACTAAAATCGCCAAAAAATACTGTAATAGGGAGATACTTCTGGGAATTTGCTTGCTGGGAGTTGAATTAATTTTTTTTGTAATACACTTAATAACCTCTTGAACTTTATCCACTTTTCCAGCCCTGACAAGAATACCATATAAATTATCGCAAAAACGGGTCATATCTTTGGGCTTAAGTTCTTCGGGAATTTTTTCTCGCTGGAATAGTTCTTGAGTAGCAATAGCTAGTTGACGCTTTTTTTTTGTTTCAGGATCCTCACTTTCTTGTATAGCAGGAGATATTTGTTCAAATGCCAGAATCATTGTATCTAGCTGTTCAACAATCGCTTTTATTTGTGCTGCTAAACGGAGTTTCTTCCAGTCAATTTCCGAACCTTTATAAACTAGATCGTGGGTTGAAACTGCCCATGCGTGTTCAAAAGCACTTTTTATTTGAATTTCAAAGATGACATTAAAAATACTCAAAAAATTATCGATATTGCTATCATCTACACTTTTTAAGCGGGCATAAATTCTAGTTGAATCAAATTTAAAAGTATCGGGAGATTTTTTATTCTGTCCTCTTTTGACTGTTTGAGTAACCTGAAAAGTATCTTGACAAAATTTAATTACCTCTTTTTCTTGTGATAAATTTGGGATAATGACTGTACAACCAAATAAGTCATCTAGTTTTGACCATTTTTCAAATCTACCTGTCTCAATTTTTTCTGCTAAAGATTCAATAGTTTTAATTCTAGAAGTCAGTGCATATCCCTTGTTGTCACAAAAATTTAGCATTGTTTCTTTTACTAGCTTTGCAACCTCTTGGACGAAGGGAAGATATTGTTCATATTGGCGGTCTAAAATAGAAGGATAAATCATAAATTCGATATTTTACAGATTGATTACAAATTAGTATTTCCTGAAATCAATAATTTTAAGATATTAATTCTAGTTTTAGTTTTTTCAATTCCTGATGAACCCAATGAAGTTGTGATTGCCTCATAATAAGCTTGAGCTTCTTGAGTTTTTATTGCTAATTCAGGAGATTTTACTAATTCCATCAATTCGTAAATTCTCTGGCAGACATCGGCTGTTATATTTAATGATTTTTCACGCTTTAATTCTGCGATCGCGCCAAAAAATGAATAAAAGTCAGCTTGATTTTTGAGTTTTGTTTTGCATAAATTTATATCTTTAGGCGAAACATCTAACAAGTCTTTTATTAATTCTATAACTTGTTTAAATTCAGATGCTATTTCATCTTGCTCCTCCCAAGCTAAATCTCGATCGTTAAAAGCTTTATCCAAATCATCCTGACGATAAGACTTAACTCCTTCTTCTAGAAACAATAAAAGTAGAGTCACAAACTCTACATCTTTCATTTGTTTTTTGTCTTTTGCAGGAATTAAGGGAAAGCTTGGTGGGAGAATTGCAGCTATCCAGTCAGTTAAATCTTCTACAGTAGTGAGAAATCCGCCATTGAACTTTGCATGACGCAGTTCTTGACGTGTTAACTTGATCACATTACGGTTGATTCGGTTAAATATATCATTGATGATTCGTTCATCGTCGGATGGGACATATTCAACAGCAAACTGATATTTCCAAAAATTTTGCTTGACTTCATTTTCTAAGTCTTTGAAAGATTTACCTGTCAGTCTTGTCAAAGTTGCTTGTTCACTTACCGGAAATTTATTCTCAGCAAACTCAAATAAAGTAGATAACCTTTGTTTGCCATCAACAACACTATACTTAGATATGCCTTCAGATGTGATTTCTTGATACAAAAAGATAGCAGGGGCAGGATATCCATTAAGTACAGTATCAATGAAAAAGTCTTTATATTCTTGATTCCAAACACTGCGTCTTTGATAAGGTGGCTCAAGGTCAAGTAGACCTCTTGTGTAGAGATCCCAAAACCAAGAAACAGTTTGAAAATTTATGGCTCGACTCATCTGATTTGTTCCGCAGTAGGGTAAACTGTTAATTTCAATTATATACTATTAAGGCTCTGCGACACTTGCGCCGATCGCCCTTGCCACCAAAATCAAATCATGAACGATCGCACATCCAATTCAAACATTCCTCCACACACCTGGAAACGCGCCATCGGCCTCGGTTGGGACAATCCCTATACAGTCCGCTACGCAAGCAATCTCGACGACGGGCCCTGGCACGGAATGCCTCTGGGTGGCTTCGGTGCAGGCTGCATCGGGCGATCGCCCCGAGGTGATTTCAACCTCTGGCACATCGACGGCGGCGAGCACATTTTTCGCAGTTTACCAGCTTGTCAGTTCAGTATATTTGAAGAAACAAAAGGCAAAAAACAAGCCTATGCACTGTCAACCGAACCGCCTACAGATGGCAGTTTATCTAGTTGGCAATGGTATCCTTCTGAAGGAAGAAGTAAGAAGGAAGAAGGAAGAAGAGAAGAGCAAGAAGAAGTAACGGGATGCAAGTATAATTCTGGTAGTTATCATGCTTTATATCCGCGCAGTTGGTATGTTTACGAAAATGTGTTTGAAGCTCAATTAAGCTGCGAGCAATTTTCTCCAATATTGCCGAACAATTATCAAGAAAGCAGTTACCCAGTTGCCATGTTTGAATGGGTAGCGCACAATCCAACAGATGCGCCGATTACTCTCAGCATCATGTTAACTTGGGAGAATATTGTCGGGTGGTTTACCAATGCCAACAAGTCGCCGGAAGTCAAGGTGCGAGATGATGGCAGTCCATTTTATGACTATAAATCCCGGTGGGGAGAAAGTGGCGGAAATATGAATTTGTTGGTGGAAGATTTTCACCGTTTTGGTTGCGTGATGACGCGGTTGACGGCTGATGATGAACCACAAGAAGGTGATGGACAATGGGCGATCGCAACTATTACCAATCCGGCGGTAGAAGTATTCTATCAAACTCGCTGGAATCCCGCGGGAGACGGCGAGGATATTTGGCGGCACTTTTCTCAACAAGGTTTCTTGTTGGATGACAAAGATGAGACAGCCGCCGCCCCAGGAGAACAGTTAGCTTGTGCGATCGCAGTTCGGTTTACAGTTAGACCAGGTAAAACTCGCAAAATCCCCTTTATCATAGCTTGGGATTTGCCCGTTACTGAATTTGCATCGGGAGTTTCTTACTACCGCCGTTATACCGATTTCTTCGGGCGCAATGGCAAAAATGTCTGGCCGATTATTCGCACGGCGATGAAGCATTCGGATACTTGGCGCGAAAATATTGAAGCTTGGCAAAAACCGATTTTAGAACGGACTGATTTGTCAGATAGTTTTAAAATGGCGCTGTTTAATGAATTGTACATTTTAACTCAGGGCGGTAGTCTCTGGAGTGCAGCAGATGAACGCGATCCGAAGGGTCAATTTGGGGTTTTGGAGTGTATTGATTACCGCTGGTACGAAAGTTTGGACGTGCGGCTTTACGGTTCTTTTGCTTTATTGATGCTGTGGCCTGAATTAGAAAAGTCTGTCATGATTGCCTTTGCTAGGGCAATTTCTGCGGGTGACGATACTCCGCGAGTTATTGGTTGGAATCAAGCTGCGGCGATTAGAAAAGCTGTCGGTGCGACGCCGCACGATTTGGGTGCTCCCAACGAACATCCTTGGGAAAAAACGAATTATACTAGCTATCAAGATTGCAATTTGTGGAAGGATTTACCTTGCGATTTTGTGTTGCAGGTTTATCGGGATTTCCTGTTGACTGGTGGCACAGATTGTGAGTTTTTGCAAGAGTGTTGGCCGGCGATTGTTGAGGCTTTGGCTTATCTGAAAACTTTTGATGAGGATGGGGATGGCATTCCTGAGAATTCGGGTGCGCCGGATCAGACGTTTGATGATTGGCAAATGCGGGGGATTAGTGCGTATTGCGGCGGTTTGTGGTTGGCGGCGCTGGAAAGTGCGATCGCGATCGGCGAAATCTTAGAAGATGCAGCACCGGATATACTTCCGAATCCGCAAGAGAAGATTGCATTATATCACAGTTGGCTGCTACAAGCAAGACCTAGCTATCAAGAAAAACTGTGGAACGGTCAATATTACCGTTTGGACAGCGAGAGTAATTCGGAAGTGGTGATGGCCGACCAATTGTGCGGTCAATTTTACGCAAAACTGTTGGGATTGCCGGATATTGTGCCGCCTGAATGTGCAGTCAGCGCTTTAGAAACTGTGTATGAATCTTGCTTTTTGAAGTTCAATGATGGTGAGTTTGGTGCGGCGAATGGGGTGATGTTGAACGGTTCGCCGGAAAATCCGAATGCGACTCATCCTTTGGAAGTTTGGACGGGGATTAATTTTGGGTTGGCGGCTTTTTTGGTACAGATGGGAATGGAGGATAAGGCGTTTAAGTTGACGGATGTGGTGGTGAAGCAGATTTATGAGAATGGGTTGCAGTTTCGGACGCCGGAAGCGATTACGGCTGGGGGGACTTTTCGGGCGAGTCACTATTTGCGGGCGATGGCGATTTGGGCAATTTATGGGGTGTTGACTGGTTTTAAATAGGGCATTGGTGCGATAAAATTAGGTACGTTGTTGGGCTTTAGCCCTCGGGATTTAAGAGGTTCTATAAGCTATCAGTCATGCCTCACCTTTATGATAAAGGCTATAGCATTTATCATAAACATGAGGTATGATTGTAAATGGAGTTTTTGATGCGACCTCGCTTACTATATAATCTAATACGGTTTATTTAACGCTTTTTGAATAATTTTATATGACGATTTTCTGCCAATACAGGCATTTTTGGCAAGTCAGATTTTTCTTAAGGATCGCAAATTAAATAATTTATACAAGGAAAGTGGAATGGGCGGGAGAGCCCGTTCATAAAGGACGGGCTCTCCCGCCCATCCCACAAAAACCATCAAATTGTAAGTTATTTAATTCTCATTCCTAAGTCAACTGTATTGCTATATAATCACTATAATCACTACTCTAAGAGGGCTAAAGCCCAACAACATACCTTTCGCAAGCTTAGACAATTTTCTGTTACCATAAAGTTTTTTGAACATTTTATAACTCTCTAAACTTGCAGAAGAAATCATCACGCACGAATAACTGTAATCTCCCGGTTCAATGGACTAGCATGAATTTCAGTTTTCAGCCGTTCTTCCAATTCTAGTGCATTGTCTCTGCGATCGAAGATTACCAACCAACCTTTATCTTGTCCCAATCTAGCTAAATACCCATCCAACTGTTCCAAACCTTTACTCAAAGGATCGACTTTCCTATTCCGCCACACCTTCAGTTCAATTCCCAATGTCACCTCACCATAGCGCAAACACAGATCCATGCGATCGCGCCCGATCGCATATTCTCTCTCTAACGTTCCCCCACCGTTAATCACCCGATGCAGAAACGCCATCAACACCAAATGTGGCGCAATTTCGGGATAAGATGCACTTTTGAGCAACGGTTCGCCATGTTGCAGCCAAAAGGCGAGAAAGGCCTTGAGAAGGGCATCTGTGTTTAATTCTCCGTTGGCGCCCAACCAACTGGGACTGATAATCGGTAAACTATCTTGGGGGCCTTGGGCTAAAACTCGCGGTAAAACTTCTCGATAAATCGGATTGGCGATGACTAGCCCCCCAGCCGGATCGCGTCTGAGTAAACCCAAGTCTACCAAATATTGGCGATCGTCATTGGAAGATTCGGGCAATTCTCGTCCGGCTAAAATCGGTTCGATAATGGCTTTGACTCGGTTTTCTCTGAGTTTTTCTGCTAAACTATCTAAATGCGTATCTTGTCGTTTAATCAGAATCTCTTTAGCGGTTAAAATATGCTCTGCTGTAATTTCTATTGATTCATCAGTGACTAACTCTTCTACAATTTCTTTAGCTAACGCATTCACTAACCAAGGTTGTCCCTGAGTCAATTCAAAAGCTAAAGCTGAGGCTTCTGTTGTAAAAACTTGTCCGGTATCTTCTGTATGTTGATTGTAGAGTTCTACCACTTCAGCAGCATTAAAATTCCGCATAGTGAGGGAACGAACTTTAATATTAAATGGACTAGAAGTATTGAGCCTGTCACTGCCACCTGCCGCCACTTTATAATCTCTCACATCTCGCAAACCAATTAAACCAACTGATTGAGGAAAAGCGTTTGGACGATTGGGATAACCATCGCGTAATTGACGTAGAATAGAGATTAAAGCAAGGTCTTGTAAGGCATCAATTTCATCAATCAAAATAACTAAAGGACGAGGGGAAGATTCAGCCCAAAGACTGAGTGCATCGCCGATGCGGTGTCCGGCTTCTAATGAAGACCAAGCTATAGGTTGTAACTCTTGGGGTAATCTGATAGAAAGTGCTCGCCTCCAAGCACCGAGAATAGCATCTTCAGCACCAGGAATATCTTGACTGAAAGGTGCGCCCACTTCAACTGACAGCATGACAGCGGTATATTGTCCGCTTTCAGTGAGTTGTTTGGCTAAAGACAACATGGCAGTGGTTTTGCCGATTTGTCGGGGTGCGTGGATGACGAAATAGTTTTCCTGGGCTATCAGTCGTTCTAGGTTGGGGACGCGACTGGTTGCAGACAGCATATAGTGGATATCAGCGCGGCAGGGGCCGGCGGTATTGAACCATCTAGGCATAGCTAAATTGGGGTGAATCAGGGGTTGCTTTTAGTTTAGCTTGCGGTTGTCGGAATGCCGATCGCCCCCAAGCGTCAGCAAATTCGATTTTGCACCCTCGAAGCGGTTTCAACGGCTATCTTCAATCTACAAACCCAACTCAATTACTCTAAAATCCTGTTGGGTGATGAAATTAGCTTGCACGCCGTTGAGAGTAGCTAATATTTGATCTGTATTGGCAATTTTGATTAAAGTTGCACCGCCATCTTGAACTATGCTGAGTCGATCGACATTTAAGCCTCCCGTCAAAACCAATAAATCCTCACCTTGCCTAAAATCAGCTATTACATCGCCACTTTCTCCCGCAGTCAACAAAAAGTAATCGCGCCCGCTTCCCCCTTGCAGCGTATCTTTTCCTAAATCTCCAATCAACCAGTCGTCACCACTTCCTCCAATCAAAGTATCATTACCCTTGCCACCATAAAGAGTATCCTTACCCTCACCGCCGCACAATTTATCCGCATCTTCATCACCAAAAATTAGATCGTTGCCACTACCGCCACACAAATAATCTTTTTGACTGCTACCATTTTTTGGAATATTGTAAATATCTCCGAAAATTGTATCGTCGCCGTCGCCACCGCAGATCGTATCACTTCCCAAATCTCCAAACAGCAAATCGTTGCCTGATTCGCCGCAAATTAGATCGTTATCTTTGCCGCCGTGGATGGTGTCATTGCCATCGCCACCAACAAGAGTATCTTCGCTTTCTTGCCCGTATAAAAGGTCGTTGCCCTTATCCCCAAACAGCAAATCTTTTCCTGTTAAATCGCCATCAGATGAGTCAGAAGTGCCACCAAATAAACTGTCATTACCTCGATCGCCAAACAAGGTATCGTTGCCTTTGTCGCCCCACACTATGTCATCATCTTTGCCTGCGATCGCCAGATCGTCATCTTTGCCCGCATAAATAACATCATTCCCAGCCTCCCCGACAATGTAGTCGTTATCTTCGTTGCCAAATATTGTGTCGCTGTCTGCATCCGCGCCCACAGCAACTGGACTAGGAAGGCCGCCGTAAATATTGTCTCTGCCGAATAAGCCAATTAGCAAGTCGTTGCCGCTAAAACCGTTGATGCTGTCATTAATATCGCTGCCGGTGAGAGTATCTTTACCGTCAGTACCGTTGAGGGTGTTTGCAGTGATGTTGGGGCCGTCAATGGCAGCGCGATCGGGTAAATTGATTCGATCGCACATACAGTCTTCAACACCAGTAGGAATTACCGCAGGTGTTGGGGTTTCGGTTGGTAGAGGTGCGATGGGAACGATCGGCATTTCTCCAGGCGCTGGTGTCGGTGTGGGAGTTTCCGCTGGCGTCGGAGTCGGAATTGCGATCGGCGTGCGAATGGGTGCGATCGGCGTCGGAGTTGGAGTTTCCGCTGGCGTGGGAGTTGGAGTTTCCGCTGGCGTCGGAGTGGGAGTTTCCGCTGGCGTCGGAGTCGGAATTGCGATCGGAGTTGGCGTCGGAGTCGGAGTTTCCGCTGGTGTCGGAGTGGGAGTTTCCGCTGGTGTAGGAGTCGGAATTGCGATCGGAGTTGGCGTCGGAGTCGGAGTTTCCGCTGGCGTGGGAGTCGGAATTGCGATCGGCGTCGGAGTTGGAGTTTCCGCTGGCGTGGGAGTCGGAATTGCGATCGGAGTTGGCGTCGGAGTTGGAGTCGGAATGGGAGTCGGAATGGGAGTTGGCGTCGGAGTATAATCTAAAATAGTCAAAATAGCAGTAGAATTCGTTCCCAAAATCGCACCATTGCTAGGCAAACTCAAGCTGAGATTAACAGTTTCATCGCCTTCTACTAAGGAGTCGTCAATAATTGGTACAGTAAAAGTTTTCTGAGTTTCGCCGATCGCAAAATTCAGCCTACCCGATGCAGAATTATAGTCGTTGCCAGCATTAGCAGTGCCGTTCGACGTACTGTAACTCACATCAGCAGCAACATCAGTATTTGTGCGAATGACAGTAATTGTGGCAGCAGTACCGTTTTCCCTGGCAGTGTAGTTAGCGGTACTGAAGTTAAACGCGCCTGCACTCTTGACGCTAATGTTCACCGCAACGGGCGAAGACTCAAGGATTCCGTCATTAAGGTTGTATGTAAAGCTGTCTGTTCCCGAGAAGCCAGTATTGGGAGTATAAGTAAAAGAGCCGTTTTTATTTAATATGAGATTGCCTTTGTTGGGCAAAGCAACCGGGGCGGCTGTCAGCGGGTTGCCATCCGGATCGATGTCATTGGCCAAGACGCCCGCGATCGCATCCACGTTGAGAACACTGCTATCCAATGTACTGTAACTGTCTGGATTGGCGATCGGCGATCGGTTAATAATAGTGATATTGACCGGCACCGAAGCAGACGTTAATACCCCGTCAGAAATGTTGTAACTGAACTTGTCTGTACCAACAAAACCTTGATTGGGAGTATAGCTGAAGGAACCGTCAGCCTTGAAATTTACCTTGCCGTTGTTGGGGGCCGCATCAAGTTTGGCGGTTAGAAAGTCGCCGTCGGAGTCGATGTCATTAGCCAAGAGTCCAGGGGCTGAAATATTGAGTGTCTTGTCGCGGGGAATGGTGTAGCTGTCGCTATTTGCCTGCGGTGGCTGATTGGTGACATTGATCTTTACCGGAGTCTCCGCAGAGGTGGATGCCCCGTCACTGATGTTGTAGCTAAATTCCTCCAAGCCGACAAAACCCGGATTGGGAGTATAGCTAAAGGAACCGTTAGCGTTGAAATTGACCTTGCCGTTTTTGGGTAATGTTACCAGTTTGGCAGTCAACGGATCGCTGTTGGGGTCGCTGTCGTTGCCCAAGACTCCGGGGGC
>NZ_JAEQCX010000207.1:0-4743 GCF_020738035.1 Microcoleus sp. PH2017_28_MFU_U_A | reverse complement strand
TTCTTCAGAGGTGAGTTCAGTAAACAGTGAATTTTCCTTTGTTTCTTGCATGATCGTTTGACTCCATTTAAATTGATAATATTGAACGAAAACTAGAAACTTTATATAATTTCGATAGCCTCGTATGATTACTGACTAATACTTCTCCATGCCTCTGCGATCGCCCGGAATATTACTGAGAAAATTTTAAGATTTATCCGATCGCACTACTTTACTCAGCTATCTAGACTACAAGGGTTTTGTAAGGGCGATTGCGAATCGGATCGTAAAGGAAAAGCTGACTCGGCTGTGGCACGAAAAACAGCGTATTGATGCCATTGCTGCTGCTGTTCTTGGTATCGCTGTTACTGTTAGCACTGCTGAAACCGCTGGTAGTGCTGCCACCGCTGACAGTCCCAGATTCTCGATCGGTTAATTCGGTAAAAAGTGAATTTTGTTGATTGTCCGGCATAAGGAACTCCTATTAAGACATATATAGTTACTTACGTACCGATCCCAGAAAAACCGGGTAACAGTGCCAAAAATCATTGCGGAAATGCTCTGTTTTCCTGACTGTTGCCGCCTGAATCCACCATTCTTGATGTTTGGGGAAATTTCCGGGTGGGGACGGCAAAGCTGTGCGGATTTTGACCTTGACCATGTGAATTTTGATTTAGACTTCTAAATCTATCCTTGGTGTCCGGAAAGCTAGAAAATAAATGTGACAAAAGAAATAGGCGATCGATCTCTCCTTCTTCCAACTCATACCGTTTGAGGTTTGAAAATGACTTATTTAATCAGGCTTTGGAGTTGGCCGCGAGTTGCATTCTTTTTTGGAAATGGCATTAAAACTCACAACGATTCTCTTTCCCCAAACTCAAAACTTAAAATTCAAAACAATTCCCCTCACCCCCAATAGCCGCCATGCCTCGCACACCCGAACCCATGCCCGCAGAAACCTTTGATAACGACCAGTTTTTGCCCCCTGTCAGCCGCTGGACTACTTTGGGGGGAATTTTGATGGTGGCGACGTTTGGCGGGGCGATCGCCCTGGCAAGCGTCACCAAATACAGTGCTACAGTCAAAGCAGACGCGATCGTCCGTCCAGCCGGAGAAGTGCGCGTCGTGCAAGCAGCAACCGAAGGAACCATCGAAAGCATTGCTGTCAGCGAAAATCAGACAGTAAAAGCCGGAGATGCGATCGCAGTTGTCAACGCTTCGCGTTTGGGCACTCAAAAAAAGCAGTTCCAAGACACAGTCAATCAGTCTCAAACAGCAGCACAGCAAATCAACCAGCAACTGCGGGACTTGGAAAATCAAATTTTAGCCAGCGGCCAATTTCAAACCATCCAAAATCAAAATTCCGCCGCCCAAGAAGTAGTCGAGTCCGCTCTTGTAAAAATCGCCACATCGCAGCCGGATGTCGCCGAGAGACTCGGCAGAAGTCGGCGGGTTTTGCTCGTCAAGCGATCGTCCATTCAACAACAATTAATTCAAGCTAAAAAAGAACTCAATCAAATTCAGTCACAACTCGAAAATAGCGTGATCCGCGCGCCCGCTGATGGTACAATTCTCAAATTGGAAGTACAAAGTACCGGTCAAACAATACAAGCCGGAAGTGCGATCGCCCAAATCGTCCCTAGCGACGTACCCCTTTTAGTCAAAGCCAGAGTAACATCCCAAGATATTGCCCGCATCCAAATCGGCCAACCAGTGCAGATGAGGATTTCCGCCTTACCCTTCCCAGATTACGGGACACTAAAAGGAACAGTCAGCGCGATCGCCCCAGATGCGATCGCCACTCAAAACCCCGGTAATAATTTAGGTACTGCTTATTATGAAGTTGCAATTAAACCCGATCAAACCTATCTAACCAAACTCGAATCTACCCGCAATCAAGCAGTTGGAACTTCCCAGGCAAATACCCCACGCCAGTATTCAATTCAGTCAGGAATGGAAGGAAGAGCCGATATTATTACTGGTCAAGAAACTGTTTTGACGTTTATTTTGCGGAAGGCAAGGTTGGTGACGGATATGTAATTGGTCATTAGTCGTGGTCGTAGGGTGCGTCAGTCTTAAGGTTAGCCCGAAAAATTTGGGTTTTACCTACTGACGCACCCTACTTTTGTTTGTTGTTTGTTTGACATTTTGCGATCGTAGTTATATCATAGACTCTAGTAGATGCCACTGTCAACCATCTCGATCCACAATTCCAAAAGTTAATCTAACGTCATAAGCTGGTAACTAACCACTAACCAACGGGTAACAAATGGGGAAGTACAGGCGACCTAGAATTAATTTTGTTTTGGATGAGGATATTAGGGACGACCTAACGGTATGGGCTAAGGAGGAAGGACGCACGATGAGCAATCTTGTAGAGCGAATTGTGACAGCCGCAGTTCAAGGAAAGCGGGACAGCCACCCAAACCAAAACCCGCTCATCCATAAAGAGCAAGCGGGAAAAGGAGGCTCTAGCGAATGAATAAACTGATGTCTAGTATTGAAAAAAGTGACAAATTCACCTGAACCAGAACCGTCAGAACTAGAAAATCACCACGGTGCAACTGACCCAAGTAAGTGTCAGGATATGAGCCGCAAGTACAGATGGAGGTTGAAGCGTATCGAACGTACAAAAGATCGCACTCTCAAGGTCAATTGCGTGTTTTATGGCGAACAAACCTCTTTTGAAGACAGTCGTTTTGGAGATACCGACGATGAATGAAACTTGGATAGTTTTTAAAACAGAATCACTCTCATCCCCAGGCTGGGAAGAACGTCAGCTACTACCGATCGGTGGTTTGACTGACATTTTAGCAACAGAGTGGGATTCTTCGGGGAAATTGCCTCAAATTGGCGAGCGGGTGCGAGAATACGAAAACCTCGAAGATCCGGGTAACGGAGTCACCCACGGTCGAGATAGCAATTGGATTGTGAAAAGCATCCACAAATTCTCATCTAGCGACACAAACCTGGAAATCATGGTCTGTTATTGCGCTTATGAACCCGTTGAGTCTAAATGGGTTGAATTAAAACGAGGAAAGCCTGTGAATGAGATTTTGCAACCCGTTGAAATTGGGTAAAAATCTTAACCTTTCTAATTAATTATCTTCAGTCCGCGCAGGCGGACTTTGTTTTTGTAGACGCGGTTTCAACCGCCGGGTTTATGTGTACTTTGTTTTTGTAGACGCGGTTTCAACCGCCGGGTTTATGTGTACAATAAATACACCGGGTTTATGTGTAGAATAAATAACATCCATCGCCAATATGAAAATCAACGATAAACTCAAGACCATTCTAGCTGAATTACGATCGCACTTCGAGCAACTCTACGGCGATCGGCTCACCCAAATGGTACTCTACGGTTCCCAAGCGCGGGGTGACGCATATCCCGACTCAGATATTGATGTTTTGGTAGTTCTGAAAGGGCAAGTCAATCCCGGCGAAGAAATCAAAAGAATCAGCCATATTCGGGCAGATTTGTCTCTCCAAAATGATGAAGTGATTAGCTGTTTGTTTATGGACGAAAATCGGTTTACGCACTACAATGGGCCTTTATTGAGGAATATTCGTAAAGAGGGAATAGCTTTATGAAACCGGAACAAATCGATCGAACACTCCAAACTTTGAATGCTCATAGTGCTTCTAAACCATCCATTTCTGCCACAAGAAACTCTTGATTGATAGCAGCAATCTCAACTTGAATATCTGGATCGTTGGCCATCTCTGCTATATCTGCTTCCAGGTATTTAGCATTAGCGAGTTTATTAGCTATGTAAGTTTTCTCCCGCACTCGGCAAGCGATACGTTCCAGCAGCCAAAGTTGTTCTTCTATCGACAGGGAACTAATAGAACGTTCAATCTCTACTAAAGTTTGTGAAATCATTTTAGTTTCCTCTTGTTTTTTGCCCCATCGCAAATTATCGAGATTTTTTTGAATGAGGTTGCGTCCATTCCGAATAGATTTATTATTACGCGCGATCGCTTACTTATCTTGTATCTATATTATACGACATCTTTGCGTGGTAGCTTATGACACAATACGGTTAAGTTAAAGTTTTTTGTCATTGCGAGGAACGAAGCAATCGCAGTGTCTATTTTTCACATCGTTTTATCACTACGATTCCCCTATCTTACCTGTATTAGCTTATGACGCACACTCCAACGACTCCAGATGATTCAGAATGTCGGGTTTCCCCCTTGTTTTTCCCCGACAAATAATGTAAAATTCTAAAAACATGGGTTGTCAGCAATGAACGAAGCGCGCCGCGAAGCCTATCAAAATCTGATTGAATCTCTCCTCACCTGTCCCAGCGAGGAAGAAATCGAAATTCTGCAAGCTAACCTAGAATTAATAGATGATGGTTTTGCTCAATATTTGCGAGAGTGGGCAACAGAAAGTCTGGCAACTTTGGATGCAGAAGAAGCATACAATCGTGCTAATATTTTATACGGTTTGAGTATTCGTTTTTATAATTTGCGTCAAGGCAGTCGGGCAAGTAATTTAGAGGTTGGTATTGCTTGTCTAGAGATAGGATTAACTCTTGTCACCCGCGAAACGTATCCAGAAAAGTGGGCTAGGTTTCAAAACAGTCTGGGAGGTGCGTACCACTACAGAATCAGAGGGGAAAAAGCCGAGAATCTGGAATTGGCGATCGCAGCTTTTGAGGCATCCTTGGAAGTTTACACCCCCGACGCATTTCCCTTTGAATGGGCAAGGAGTCAAAATAATTTGGGGATGGCTTACCTCTACAGAATCAGAGGGGA
>NZ_JAEQCX010000206.1:0-5934 GCF_020738035.1 Microcoleus sp. PH2017_28_MFU_U_A | reverse complement strand
GTGGTGAATACCTGCATTACAGCTACGACTTGATCGAGCGTACCTGCATACCTGATGGTTTATTCTGGGTTCACTTTATAAGCAAATAAAAATGAACCCTCTTGTATGTAAATAATTGTTACAAGGGGGTTGACACCTAATTTCAAAAATGGGACATTACAAATAACACCACACCACGCTTTTCAATCCAAAAAACATAATAAAGGGCGGTGTGAAGGAGGGAGGGAATAAATATATATATTATTCTATATATAAAATAATATATATATATTCACAAGTAGGCTCCTAAAGTAGGCTACTTTGTAAAATGTAAAAGTATTAAACTTGAAACACAAAGATTTACTTTTCAGGCGGTGTGACCAACAATCCGGTTAGACTCGCTAATGATGCTAAAGCAAGCTCTAAGCATCCCGACACAGATTTACCTTGCTGGGCTAGCAGCAACACCCCAAGGCTCGAAATAATAGCTGTAGAGCCAACGCCTGTTACGACTATGCTGTACATTCTCTTATTTGTCATAGGTCTCTTCCGGTAAATCCACTGTTCTGGGCAATAAAATTATCCGTTTTATCTAGTCGCTGTTCAATATGGTTTAGTCGCTGTTCGATCAAATCAAGTGCGTGTAATATTTTTTGCGAATCAACAATCGCTTGACGCTTTGCTTGCCAAACAACGTTTAAGCCACTCAGGACGCCAGTCAAAATAGCCACGGTTGTACCTAGTAGAGCGATATCGATTTTGAGCATTATATCTTTCATGTAATTATTCCTGTATATTCGTAAACACTGACTGCAACGGTAGTTGCTACTTTAGAAAATAAATCGATTGATAGGCGGTAGTCAACAGTAAACGGAAAATGTATTATACTTAATTCGCCTGAGATTATTATTCGTTTACTGTTGACTCTAGCCAATCCGTTTCCTAGTAAGCCTGATTCTATTTGTTGATTGGCATACCCAATAGCTTGGTTTTTCCAATAATCAGCAGTAGTTGTCACCGAAAGCGCTACAACTGGTGAACTTAAAATGGTTGGGGAAAAGACTCGCGAGTAAGGTATTGTCCCGGTGGCATCAAGATTCGTTTGCCAAACAATATTCCAGTTTTCTGCTACTGCTGATATTTTACCCCCCTGTGGAGAATAATGCTTTAAAAACAGTTTTTGCCTCTTTTACCGTTGGGCTTGAATCAGCACCTAACGAAAAGGGGAAACTATAACTGTTGTCTATCATGTCTACAACTCTTGTTCCCCACGGAGTATTTTTTACCGTTGGGGTTGCCTTTGCCTCGTAGATAGTTACTCGCAAAACTTGTTTATGTGCTTCTTTAAATGACCGTCGTGATACATTCAGTGGCAGCGCAGCACCAGCACTGGCAGTAAGAATACCCGCATCAGCCATGATCGAACTAATTTTTGTTGCTGTGGAAGCTAGCACTGGAATTGTAACTGTAGCGTTCTCGTCTTCAAATGAATATGCTACTAATTCTGTTTTGTCGCCCTCTGGTTTGTAGGGCTTGGATACTGTAGGCGATTTTTTCTGTGCATCCAAATAAGTCTCGCGAGCTTTTGATATTGCAGCGCGCTTTTCGAGTTGTTGCCATGTATATCGTCTAGCCATTTTTGCGTCCTTTAATTATATACAAATAGTATTACAGTAAAATTTACAATAAAATCAAGTATTATTGTAAGCAGAAACCTATTAGGTTTAGAAATATTTCACCACATTATCCTTAAACCTTATTTTATGCCCAAACAACCTGCACCTAAACCGGAGAATCTGAAACTTACCAATGAAGAGCCATCACTACTCTTTGCTATTCAGGAGCTTATTCGCACTGGGGGCATAGATTGGGACGAATGGTGGAACGAATGGAGACGGGGGATTCCAAATCGCAATCAAGCAGTTACCAATTTTAGAATATCTGATTGGGTTGAACCAAAATATTTAGAGCTTACTCAATTAGATAGTAAATCGGGTGTTCGTTACATTGAATATTTCCCAGACAGGGATAATGAATCGGAAAGTTATATTTTAGCTGGTACTACTCGCGATTTAATTGCACATATTGTTGCAATTGGGTATCAAAACGCTGCTAGCAACAATACTGTGAGTGGGAAAAATAGCAAGCCCCCGCTTAAGGGATTTCCATTAATTGAACTTTCTTTTATCAGCGAAGATAAAAAAGTTGGGAAAAAGTGGCTTCGACTTGCTGGGTTTACTGATGAAGCAAAAATTGCTCAGATTAAATTAGCCAAGCAAGTTACTCCTGCTGATATAAAACGGTGGGCGAACAAAATAAAAAACATTTTTGGCGACACTAAATATTTGTGGAAAAAAGGTAAAGAGTGTTTGTCTTACTCTGGACAAATTGCCCGTCTACAAGGATTAGAAGGCTATGCTTATGTAAAAAATCAAAAAGATGGTATTGAGTTATTTACGGCTATTCTCAAAATTATCGATACTATACCCGACAAAGATGGATTTAACCTCACGACTAGCACTTCACCAACAAAATATAAAAAAGAGAAGGAAATAATTGTTGCAGGGAAGTCTGTTATACCTGCCGAAAAACGACCAATTGCCGATTGTTACTTTGACTCCGCCACCTTAAGACTGCCACTTATGAATAAATCCATTCCTTTGGTAAAAAAGAATGTTATTTTATATAAGTAGACTCACTTTACAAAGTAGCGCCCTACTTTAGCGCCCTACTTATATTATGGCAATAATAACACCTGGTACAGGGGCAACAATAAGCGCCACCACAATCGAAGGACAGCTTTGGCAATTGGTACACCTGTACCAAAACGCTGAACGCGCAGACACCGAATCCGTTAATAGATTTGAATCAACAAAAGATGATTCATTTGTAATGGATGGCAAATTCACCATTCCAGGTAATCTTATTTGGACTCCTGCGACAGGTACATTTACCGATGTTACCATGCCTTATCTGCCTAACACTACTTTCAATGCAGGCAACCCTTTAGGAACAATCAAATCAACCACACTGTCTCAGTATTTCATTGACGTGGTGTTATACATCATTGCTTGGCAAAACAACGGTGCTAAAAACACTCAAACATTGACTAATGTCACCTGTACTTTTAACGCAAATACACGCGTGTATTCCGGTACATTTCAACTGCCTTATATTACTACAATTGTTGCAGGTGGTAATATTTCTGAAGCAGCAACAGAATGGTTATTGACCTAGGGAGAACAGTAGATGACTCAAAAAACATACGGCGTGACGATCGAAAATTCAGCGCTCGCCTTTAGTACCGAAGGGGTTAGTCCAGGCAAATGGCTACAGGACGCTGCATCGCAAGTATGGAATGCGATAAAAAGTGGTGTACAGGCTGCATTAGACTTAGGCAACCGCATGATAGAAGGTGGTAAAGAGCTATTTTCTGCAATCATGCGGGGTGACTGGGGAATATTTGGTGACTGGCTTAAAAACGACCCGATTGGAGCTATTAGCGGTGGTGCTGCCGTTGCGGTAGCTGGTTGGTTTGTTGGTAGCGCTACAGGAATCACAGCCGTCGCTTCAGGCGGTATTGCTTCTATGTGGTCAGCATTGGGTAGTGTCAAGATTGGTGGCTTTACTTTAGGGCTAATGTTGCCTACGCTTCAGCAGGCCATTGTAGGAACTACGAATGTTTTATACAATCTTGATTGGCAGCAATCGGATGCTGCAATTATTGCAGAACTGGAGGGTATGTATCTCTCTTTCTTGAACACAGTCGGAGAGTCCACGGGCAGAATGCTTGCTGGTTTTGCACTAGGCGGGGGAAAAGGCAACCCCAAAATGACCATAAACATTACTGCCTCTGCTGCGCTGTGTATTACAGCACAACAAGCAGGTAGTGATATACAAGAAGAACTTGTCGAGGAATTAAGTCAACTTGCTAATACTTTTGTCAGGTATGCAAGAAACCTTGCAGCCAAGTTGGGTTACATGGAACTTCGCAAATGGGCAAGGAATAACGTTCGTACAGGCATCAAAGGAATCGACGACGCCATTGCTAATTGGGGGTTACAAGAGGGTCAATCATTTACCATTGCTTCTGCAATTGACAACAAAGTAGAAGCCATTACTGAGGAAAATTCTGCATTAGGCAATTTCTTAGAAGGTTTTATAGAAGGCTTTGGTGATGGGTTTTCCGATTTCATTGTAATGACTTAATCACAAGTAGCGCCCTACTTTAGCGCCCTACTTATAAATATATGACAATATCAACTCGCACATTCTCAACTACACTTATTTCTACTACTACAAACGTAGTTACGGAAATAGTACATTTCCGCGACGAGCCTTTACTTATCGGAGAGAAGGCTGCCGTATATCTAGAAGCGTGCTTTTGCAATGTTTCGTTGAAAAGTTTTCAACTAATGAAATTCCCTAATTACGAAGGGGATGAATCAGAAGCAGAAAAGTTAGCAATGTTCACCGCAGCCGAAATGGCGAGCCAGAAAGTTGGCTTGAGGGTCTTGAGTCGGAAAAATAACACTGGGGTATGGCGCGAAAAGGCTGAAATTATTCTTACTAACGCCGGACGCAAATCATATTTCGATTTGCTTATTCCTTATCTAGCAAAAGCTCAGGTGCGGTTATTGGAGTATAACGACGCTCTCGGAATCCAACTTATTGACTACGGCAATGGGTTGCTCAAACAAACCGATTTCATAGAGATTGAATTTGCGACTACCGTTGATATTTCAAAAAAAAACGATGATTTTTCAGAATTAAGTGCAAGAATAGCCTCTCTAGAATTGGCATTAGAAGGAAGGCTTGTAAATGTCCCCGCTAATTCGCTGCTTGGCAGAGGTGGTGATGCGGGGACGGTAGAAAGATTACCACTGCCATTAGAAACAGATAAAGGGGGGTTCGGTGTTGTCAATACTGGTATATATGGAAGCGTAGCTATTTCAGCTATTCTCAAAAATAGTTGGGCGGGATTACATTTTCAAGGGGCGTATGATGCAAACTATTTAATGCACAACCCTGCCACAGGGGATATAGGATTTTATGCAGCACAACCCGGTGCTCCTTTCTGGCGTTGGTATTCATCTGCAACAGAGTTTCTTATTTCCCAACCTCTGAAGATTGGGCCCGCTTCCACAGCTATTAAATCAGTTCGATCGCATCGGCAGGTAGTTGACTTCCCTAGCATTGCCAGCCAAGGGTTATTCTCTTTCGATATCCCGGTTGCAGGTGTACCGGTGGGAGCTTATTGTCATGTAGTACCTGTTATCAATAATGCCAATACAGGTTATTGGGCGCTTACTATGACAGCTATTGTGCAAGTCGCTGGAACGGTTTCAATATTAGTGAAAAACGACACGGCGTCCGCTGTTGATGCTGCACCTTTTTGGATACGCATTTTAATTATGGAATTTTAAGTGCTATGAAAAGAAGTAGGTCAATTAATCTTGATAAAGATAGCTCCCGTCGTCCAACTGAACAAATTGATATGGGGAGCAAGCCGACTCAATTGACACCCGAGGTAGGTAGCCTAGGGGTGTCTGGTACGCGGGAACTTGGTAGCTATGGTGGTATATCAGTAGTGGGCGATGCAGCAGCAGGGATAACGGAATTAGGAGCACCGGGAGTATCCATCAATATTAATCCTGCTGAACAATCTGCAAAAGCAGAGGTAGACCTAGGTATTAAGCAAGGGTTCGGCGTCAGTTTTGGAGGAGAAATAAAACGTACTCCAACTGGAGTCTCCGTAGAAAATGTTTCTTTTGGTGTTAACGTTTTGGGATTTGGCGTCAACGCTGAAGGTAATGGCAGTGAGTCGAGTAAATTGGGTGTTTCAGCTTTAGGATTTAAAATTGAAGTTGCCAACGACAAAGACGGCAAAACTTCTATAAGATTGGGGTATGAAATACCGGGCGCTAAGGGCGGTGTGACATTTGCTCCCGATGG
>NZ_JAEQCX010000066.1:0-36263 GCF_020738035.1 Microcoleus sp. PH2017_28_MFU_U_A | reverse complement strand
GCAAATAGTCTCGTGCGATCGCCCGAGTTGCGGACAAAGCTACCCAAATAGTCAAGGATGGGTAGCTTTGTCCATAAATTAAGTTACAGTTTCAAACCCATAAAGAGGAAAAATGCTTGGATTTTATTTATTTGGTCTCTACCTCGCAGTCTTGTCCGTGTTTGCCGGGCCCAGCCGCCGCAGCCCGGATAAATGGTGGGTAGAAATCATCACAGATTTTCCCTACTGTACCTACTATTTTGGCCCCTTCGACACCGACAAAGAAGCCTCCAGCCACACTCCAGGCTACATCGAAGACTTGGAAAGCGAGGGAGCCAAAAGACTTAGCATCCGCATCAAACGGTGTCATCCTTCCGATCTCACCATCTGCGAAAGTGAATTCTCAGAGGGTATTGCTGCTTAATAATTTTGATAGTTCAGACTGCCGAAACCGGGTTTTTTGACTGAAATACTCCCTCTATCGTGAGAAGTATCAGTTAAACATCTCGGTTTTTCCGCGTCAATAGTTCGTCATATCATATGTCGATACCATAACAAAAAAGGTTCGTAGTGCGGACTTCAGTCCGCAGCCAAAGAGCGGACTGAAGTCCGCGCTACGAACAAAAACGGTTTGTAGTGCGGACTTCAGTCCGCAGCCAGAGAGCGGACTGAAGTCCGCGCTACCAACAAAACTGTACAGATATCCGTTCTGTGTGACTTTTCAATTATCTAAAAAGAGAAATAGAAATCGGAAGAAGCAAGGCGAAATCTTCCGCAACGATTTCAGCAATTAAAAACTTCCTCATCGTCGGGCGTGGTTGGTATAACTCAAGCCTCAACAATAAAATTAAGCATCGTTTGATTCTAGTTCTTGCTTTGCGGATTTTTTGGTAGATGTCATTAAAACTCAGCCTCTTCTCCACCAAAATGCTGATGTTAGCCAGCATTGACTCTCAACAATTACGACCGTTAAATCAGCACTGAGGACGAGTCGATCGAGCTATTTGTCCTGCTAACTTAAGGACAGTAAAAACTACTTGACTGCGGGGACACCTACTATGTTTGGACTTTATATATTCAGTATGTACGTCGCTGCTTTCTGGATACTCACTCAACCGATTGGCGGCAGTAGAGGTCGCGAGTGGTGGGTAGAAGTTGACACAGATTCACCCAAACGCACCTATTACTTTGGTCCTTACGAAAGCAAGGATGAAGCTTCTAATAATACCAACGGCTACATCAAAGACTTGGAGAAGAAAGGAGCTAAAAAAATTAGCATTAACATCAAGCAAGGTCGCCAACCCAGTCAGCTAAGAGCTACTGATGAGTAATGCCATTTTTTCAAAATCATGCAATGCCTTCAACAGTTGATAGTTGACTCCCAGAGAGCGATCTTTACCTAGAAGTCGGAGGATTGGAGTAATGAATAGTCTGATTTTAATTTCTGCCTCAAAGGCGGGCGGGTTTTCAACCAATTCTTTCTGGTAAGTGAGCGGGTGTGGCTCCATTCTTCAATCTCTGGCATTTCAACTACAATCTAATAGCAACCCACCTTAGGAATGAGTATTAAATAACTTACAATTTTTATTGTTCTTGTGGGATGGGCGTCCCGCCCGTCCAGATAGGACGGGCGGGACGCCCATCCCACAAATAGGTGTAAATTATTTAATTCCCGATCCTTACACATTGGGTGGACTAAACAGCCCGGACGTTCATTCCGCCCAACAATTTTCTTGTCGCCAGCTTTTTTTAAAGGTATAATATAAAGTTAGGTGTAAGCTAGGTGTCACGAGTCAATTCGTAGAGTGCGCCGCCATTCTTAAATCTCTGGCATTTCACCTACAATCTAATAGCGACGCACCTTACCGATTGGGTGAACTAAACAAACCCAACATTTTTTTGTAGCAACCTTTTTTCTAAACGGTATTAGCCGATCGCACCAGTAGTTGCTTTTGATATTGAAGATTAAAGCCCCATCTGGTTTAAAGTGCTGCGGGGATTAAAAGTGCGATTAGCCTTGATTTTTTCGTAGCATTCGCGTTCTACAGCGGTTAGTTCTTTCGGTGGGACGATCGCAACTTTGACCAACAAATCCGTGCGTTCGTCTTTCTTCGGTTTCGGCCATCCCTTCCCCCGCAACCGCAAAGACTGACCGGATCGCATTCCCGCCGGAAATTTTACAGTTATCATACCTTCAGGCGCCGGCAGTTCAATAGAAGCTCCCAAAACCGCTTCATCGGGAGTTATCGGCACTTCGCAGATCAAATTCTCTCCCTCAAACTGAAAGAAAGCGTGAGGTAAAACTTCTAACTTCAGGTACAAATCTCCCTGCTGCTTCGTGTACGGGTCAATTTGACCTTTGCCTTTCACTCGAATTTTGCTGCCGGTTTTCACTCCCGCAGGAATCGAAACCTCACCAGTAGCAACTCGCTTGGAAGTTCCCCGAAATGCTTCCCCCAGAGTCAGCGAAATTGTCACCTCAGTGTCGCGAGTACCTCCGGCGCTGCGGTTCTCGTAGCCAGCGAAATCTTCAAATCCGCCAAAACCAGTAGGCCCGCCGGTGCCGGTGCGCTGGCTGCTGTAATTCCACTTGCTGCTGCGGCTGCTACTACTACCTCCACTGCTAGCTGCGCGCCCCAGCAAGGCATTAATAAATTCGTCAAAACTGCCGTACTGGCTGAAGTCAACGCCACCAAAGTCTACATTCGTAGCGCCCCCGCCCGGCCATCCGCTGGGAGTTGCCGCCGCTTGCTTCCAGTATTGGCCGTATTGGTCGTATTTTTTGCGTTTTTCTGGATCTGAAAGCACTTCGTAAGCTTCGTTTACTTCTTTAAAACGAGCTTCGGCTTCTTTGTTCCCCGGATTCATATCCGGGTGATATTTCCGGGCTAGTTTGCGAAAAGTTTTTTTTATTTCATCAGCGCTGGCGGTTTTGTTGAGTCCCAAAATAGCGTAATAGTCTTTAAAATCTGTTGCAGCCATTAAGTAATCCTCTCTTTATTAGTTATTAGTTGTTAGTTGTTAGTTGTTAGTTGTTAGTTGTTAGAAAGAATAAATCCCAAATTAGCAGGATGGCGAGTTATAGCAACCACGCCTGACGGTGAGGACGTTCTCGCGTTGCACCTCTTCCTTCTTCCTTCTTCCTTCTTCCTTCTTCCTTCTTCCTTCTTCCTTCTTCAAATTATAGGTTATCAAAGTTTTGGACTCGATCGAGTTCGGTTGTTGCTTGCGGGACATCGCAATTTCCGCACCCCGCTGCTGTTGGAGATTTTGAGGAGTGCTACGTCTTCGCGATTTTGGTGTGGCTGCGATAGCTGAGGCGAACCCGGGAAAGCTGCTGCGGTTGTGGGCGCGATCGCCCGTTGGGTTGACTGCCACTGACGATCGATCTTTTTTTTACGGTGCGCCGTGCGATGGCTACGCCCCGGCTTACGCCTACGAACTTTTCTTTCTTTAGCTTTTCGCTCAATGCAAATCCTAGCAGGTTCTCATCAGCAACTCCCGTTCAATCTGCCGCCTTAATTTTGAGAATATTTTACCATAAAGCGTACATTAATTCAACAACCCTTCTGTATATTTTTTTCTTACCCTACTGGTGCTATACTTTTTTATTTTAACAGCACATCTATAGCTTTAAGTCACAAAATATACCAGAATCTATCTGCTGTCTGTTAACTAGAACACACACTTTGAAAAAAATTAAGATAAAATGGTAGCTCAATAACTTGTTAACGTTACGAGGGTGATAACATCATGAATTATTTGCTAAGTTGGCCTTGCGGCTGCTGCGACGATTGGAAAGATAGTTCCGAAAGTTGTGTGATGCTAAGAAACGGGCAGCGCATTTGTCAGTCGTGCTACGATCGCAAATACAAGAATCAGAAGCAATCCGCCAGACGCAGGCGATCGAACATACGCGTATCACCGCAGACCGTAACAGAGACTGTTCCTTATTAATGCGCCTGAGTTTGAATGAAGCCAAATATTTCGACAGCCTTGCACCAACAGTTGCAATTAATAATGAAGTAAAAAAAATATTTTCTTCATCAGTCATCAGTCATCGGTCATTGGTTATCTGTCACTAATTTATTTATTTATCATCAGTCACTGGCTGGCAGATAACAGATTTTAACTTAAAAAACTAATGACTGACGACTAATGACTAATGACTAATAACTAAATGATAGTTCCATCAGGAATCGTGGCGTTTTTCAGAACTACGACAATGCCGCTGCGGATGTAAAAACCTTGGCTCTCGCGGTTGGCTTCTTCCACTCGGTCTTTATTAATGATTTGAACGTTCCGGCCGATGCGGGCATTTTTGTCCACAATCGCGCGACGAATTGTAGTATCTGCACCGATACCGAGGGCGACGCCACCGTGGTCTAAACTCGAATGCCGTTCCGCGTCGGGTTCGTAGAAGTCAGCACCCATAAGCAGGCTATCTTGAATCGTACATCCAGCTTCAATGCGCGCTCGAACTCCCAACACAGAATGGTCAATGCGGCACTGTTTGAGAATGCAGCCTTCAGCAATAATTGATTCCGTCACGTGAGTATCTAAAAGCTTAGTCGGCGGCAAGAAACGCGGGCGAGTATAAATCGGCGCATTTTCATCGTAGAAACTGAAAGGAGGCTTAGGCTGTTTTGTCAGCGCCAAGTTAGCATCATAAAAAGCCTCAATCGTTCCGATATCTTCCCAATAATCGTCAAACAAATAAGCTTGAACGTTGTGGTCTTTTGAAGAATTCGGAATAATCTCTTTACCAAAATCAGTTTGGTTGGGAGATTCTTTCAGGAGTTTAATCAGAACTTCTTTTTTGAAGACGTAAATCCCCATCGAAGCAATGTAAGGACTTTCCTGAGCCTGCTGCGCTGTCAGTCCCAGTTTAGTAGTATCCACCTGCATTTGTTTGAGCGCATCGCCTTTTGGCTTTTCGCTGAAAGAAATAATGCGGCCGTTGTCGTCGATTTTCATCAAACCAAAATCTGAGGCCCGCTTCTCGTCCATCGGCAAAACGGAGAGGGTGATATCGGCATTGGTTTCGCGGTGTCTATCCACAAACTTTTGGTAGTCCATGCGGTAGAGGTGGTCGCCTGACAGAATCAAGTATTCGTCAACGTCCCACTGTTCTAGCAGCGAAAGATATTGGCGAACTGCATCCGCTGTCCCTTGAAACCAGTTGGGGTTTTCCTGAGTTTGCTGGGCGGCGAGTACCTCGACAAATCCCTCGGTGAAGCCAGAAAACTGGTAAGTGCGAGAGATGTGCCGGTTGAGGGATGCCGAGTTGAATTGGGTGAGGACGTAAATTTTGACTATTTGCGAGTTGATGCAGTTGCTCACAGGAATATCGATGAGGCGATATTTACCTGCGAGGGGAACTGCGGGTTTGGCTCGCAGTTTGGTTAGGGGGTAAAGGCGGGTGCCGACACCGCCACCGAGGATGATGGCTAAGACTTTTTTCAAGGAACTTTCTCCCTAGGATCTATGAACTCTCCAAGTCCAGTGTCGGATGGTGAGGGCTTCTTGACAAGGGGGGGAGCGAGGAAGTTTTGAGTTAGGAGTTCAGTCGCTGGCGCTGAAACCGGGTTGTTTAATCCAAATACTTCGTTCAAACCCTCAACAAAACTTAAAAAACGAGGTTTATGAGAGTTGGAGTGCGTCCGGGACTGGTGTTATGAGTTTTGAGTTGTGAGTTAAAATACTCATCGATCAATCATGGATATTTAAAAAAGTTGGCAGTTTTGAGTTGAAATACCTATCAATAAATAAGGGCTGTTTAATGAAAGAATCAGGTTAGGGCTAGAATCAGTTGTCAATTTTGTGAGATAGACTGCAAATTTGTGTGATATTTTGCGATCGGTCGATCGACAAAACTCGATCGAGCGTCTATTCTCTACCAAAAGCTAGATCTCCTAGAAACATCTGCTAATGTAGCCTAAGCCGTAAAAGACAGGAAAATTGTATGCAAATCCAAACGCCGGACTGGGTTAAACACGCGGTATTCTACCAAATATTCCCCGATCGCTTCGCTAAAAGCAAACAGCCGCGCAAACGCCTGCTGCAAAACTTCATCTGGGAAGAATGGCACGAAATCCCCACCCTCCAAGGCTACAAAGGCGGCGACTTGTGGGGCGTGATGGAACAGCTAGACTACCTGCAAGACTTAGGCATTAACGCAATTTATTTCACCCCGATATTTCAGTCGGCCTGCAATCACCGCTACCACACCCACGACTACTATCAAGTCGATCCGATGTTGGGTGGCAATCCAGCGTTTAAAGAGCTTCTAGACGCTGCCCACGCTCGCAACATCAAAATCGTCCTCGACGGCGTATTCAACCACGCCAGCCGCGGCTTTTTCTTCTTTCACGATATCCTCGAAAACGGCCCCCATTCTCCTTGGGTAGATTGGTTTAAAATAGAAGGCTGGCCGCTATCTGCCTACGACGGTAATTTTCCTGCTAATTACGCAGGTTGGGATGGCAATCGAGCCTTGCCGGAATTCAATCACGACAATCCAGAAGTGCGAGAATACATCATGGAAATTGCCGAATACTGGATTAAATTCGGCATTGATGGCTGGCGGCTAGATGTTCCTTTTGAAATTAAAACTCCCGGATTTTGGCAAGAATTTCGAGAGCGAGTCAAAGCAATTAATCCCGAAGCTTACATTGTCGGCGAAGTTTGGGAAGATGCGAGAGAATGGCTAGACGGCAGTCAATTTGACGGAGTGATGAATTATCTGTTTGCGGCGCCGACTATTGCTTTTGCAGCGGGCGACCGAGTAGATTTAGCTCAAATTGAAGGTCGTTCTTACCATCCATATCCGCCGCTGTTTGCTCAAGAGTACGGCGACAAAATCCAGCACGTTTTGGAACTGTACCCGTGGCCGATACAGCTAACTCAACTTAATTTGTTGGCGAGTCACGATACAGCCCGGTTGATCTCAATTGCTGGAGGCGATAAAGCTAGCGTAGAACTAGCTAATTTGCTGCTGTTAACTTTTCCTGGAGCTCCCAGCATTTACTACGGCGATGAAGTTGGTTTACCGGGTGCCCTCGATCCCGATTCTCGCCGCGGTTTTCCCTTAGAAGCTCACTGGGAACTTGAGGTTTTAGATTACCACAAGCAGTTGATAGCTTTGCGGCACAAATACGCTGCCCTCCGCACCGGAGACTACCAAATTATATTTGCTGAGGGAACGGTTTACGTTTTTGCCCGAATTTTGGGGGATGAGGAAATAGTTGTTGCTGTCAATGTAGCGACTGAAGAGGCAAATGTTAGTTTTGAAGCAGCTACTTTGAAATCTCCTCACGAGAAATTGCTGTTTGGTAAAGGTGAGTTTGTTTGGAAAGGTGAAGGGGAAACTCGGCAGTTAGAATTGATGCTGCCGGCGCGATCGGGCTTGATTTTAGGTTCGGATAATTAGTTTAAAATGTCCGCTAAGGTGCAAGGCGCGGATTGCTTTGTTAAGATAGGTTTGTAGTGAGGACTTTAGTCCGCAATCAGAGGACTTTAGTCCCCATTATACCTCTTGCAAAAGTCATTTTAATCAAATTTTGGAACGGGCAAGATGCCCGTTCCACAAGCAAAAATGGTAGCTGTTCAGGAGGGGGTACGAAGTTGATGGGTTTGAGGTGCCATCAGACCTGAAAAATTGAAGAAATAGGTCTAAACTACCTGGTTGAAATGGCTGGAATCCGCACGATCTCGTTACCCCTCTGAACAGTTACCACGGTGCAAGGAATTTTTTGGTTTTAAAACTGGGGACATGGTACAAGCAACTTTGCCCGCAGGAAAATTTGCGGGTACTCATAGAGGCAGGCTGATTGTCAGAGCGAGTGGAGTTTTTGAAATGATGTGTGCCACAGGAAAAGTCAGTCCAGTTCGTTACAAATACTGTAGGGCAATACACCGCAATGATGGCTATATGTATGCGTTTTCCGCTATTGAGAGAGTGAATTGGCAATTAGAGGCGTAGCGATCGACCTTTTTGGCTTATCTTGGGGTGACATCCTCGCCTTTGCCCAAAAACTGCTGGAGAATCTCTCCGGGATCTCTGTCCCAGGTATCGATATGTTGGTAAATTAAGCCCTCTGGATCCAGCTTGTATGTAGAATAGCCGTTGAAGAAGATCCGAGCTTTCCAGGGTACGCGCAGTATCCCGCGAACAGTCCAAGTTGCCACAATAGTATCAGGGGCTGTCTGACTTACGTCGTGCAGGTCGAAGTAAATCTCGGTGAAAAATAGCTGCCCGTGAAATCGCAGAGTCCAAAAGATAATGCGATAGTTGATTTTTCCTTTAAATTTGTTAACAGGGTCTTGAAAAAAAACATCTTTTGTGTAGATGTCGTAGGAAATGTCTTTCTCAAAAAGCGTCGGGAGATCTGCTTTGAGGATATCTACTATTTGTTTGGCTTGCATTTGATATTATTTGAGAGCGCTGGAGCTACCACCTTGTGACAGTATTATCTGTAAGTTCAAATGGATAATCTCGATCGACAACAAGAGCATCCAAAACTTGATAAATCTAATTATATTGTCCGATCCCGCCTTTGGGCCGATCGGGACTTGTGACATCGAAACCTTGGCACAGATTTGACTGAACACCCCCACTCATCTGACATTCTCGCAGAAATCAACGGCGGCAAGCTGTTGATGGTAGATAGCCGTCGCCGAAACGGTCTAATTTTGATTAAAGGCTTCCATGCGGAGTTTGCCGGGCCTGGTGCTGCCGTTGGAGGTGCTTTTGATGCTGACTCGCAGCAGGCGATTCCTGTGGGGGATTTTTGTTTTGTTTGCCCTCTATCTCCCGCAGAAAGACAGAAAGCTTTCGGAATTAGGCGGCATTGGGTGCGGTTAACGGAACAGTTAACGGCAAAGTCTGTAGCTGCGGAACGCGCACAAATGATTTTAACTCAGTTTGAACAATATTTTGATTTGGAAACGGTGGCACAAATTCCCGATCGAGCTTTGGCACTTTTAGTAGGCGTATTTCCCCAAACCATTCGCGCGGCGCGACAGATTGATAATTAAAAATTACATATATCCTGTCCGGCAAAATAATCCCGATAAGTTCGATCGTTCGGACTTCAGTCCTCTCTCGTTTCCTGAGGACTGAAGTCCGAACGATCGAACCCATTTGTTAAGTCAAAATCGCAGCGAGGCGATCGCAAGTTCGCACATTTTCGTCGGGAGTACCCACGGTAATTCGCAAACCTCCGCCTGTGTGGCGAATTAAAGTACCTTGAGCTTTTAGCTGCTGCATGATTTGTTGGTGTTTTTGTTCTGCCGATTCGCCCTCAGCAGCTTTCACCCGCAGGTAAAGGAAGTTAGCTGCACTCGGCCAAACTTGCAGTTTTTGATGCTGAGTTAGCGCTGCAATTAATTTGGCTCTTTCTGAGATAGTTTCAGGAATTACTGCTAGCAATAACTGCCGCTGGGCGAGGGCAAACTCTGCTGCTGTTTGCGAGAAACTGGGAAGGTTGTAGGGGAGGCGGATTTTTTCTAAGGTGGCTGTGAGTTCGGGATGGGCGATCGCATATCCGACTCTCATTGACGCTAGGCGAAATGCTTTGGAAAATGTTCGCAAAATTATCCAATTCGGATGTTGGTGCAATCTTTCGGCTAAGGTATTTTGGCTGAATTCAAAATAGGCTTCGTCAATTACTACTAAGATATTTTCGGGCAAACTTGACAGCCATTCTATTTCATTGATTGTTAAAGCATTGGCTGTGGGGGAGTTGGGATGGACGACAAAGACGATGCGGACGGGGGGATTTTGATTTTGGTCTATCGCCCTTTTAGCTGCATTGATGTCGATCGCAAAGTTATCTTCTCGGCGCCGGGCACTGACAACGGGAATCCCCAGGGTGGTGGCGGTAATTCCGTACATGGAAAAGGTGGGATTGGCGACGAAAATTGAGCCTGCGCCGCCCAAGCAAGTAGCGATTAAGAGCGATCGAATTAGTTCGTCGGAACCGTTGCCGACTGAAATATTGTCGGCTGTAATAGCTGTTTTTGGCTCTGGAACCCCCCCTAGCCCCCCCTTGTTAAGGGGGGGGACATGAATAGATTCTGCCCCTAGCCCCCCCTTTTTAAGGGGGGGGACATGAATAGATTCAGCGATCGATTCGTTGACGTATTGGGCGATCGCTTCTTTGAGTGCTGCGTGCCCTCCGTCGGGATAGCGATTTGTCTCAATTAGCTGCTGGTAATTCCAAGCTAGCTTTTGCTTTAATTCCGCTGGTAAGTCGTAGGGGCATTCGTTGGTGTCTAGGCGATCGAGTACAATTTCCGAGTGCGCTGATTCTCCTGAAGCGCCGCCCGGATGGGGAGTGTATGCGGTAAGTTCGGCTAAGTCTTTGCGGATAAAGGGAAGCATGGTATGATTTTTGGTCTGAGATTGTAGATTTTATAATTACGATTTGGTTGGTCACTATTAGGATAATTAGTCATTAGTTTATGATGTCTAGCGTATAAATCCTTGATTGTCATCAATAACTAATAAGCTAATGACTAATGACCAATGACTAATGACTATTTTAATCGCGCCACAAAGCAATTCCGCCCAACAAACCGCTGACATTCGGTACTATTTTAACTTGTGGCGGTAAATCAAAAGCAATTTTTTTGGTATTGCCGCCGCCGATGTAAAGGCGATCGCAATTAAAGAGATTTTGCAGGAAGACGAGGGCTCTTTCCAGACGGCGGTTCCATCTTTTGGGGCCGACTGTATCTAAGGCGGCTCGCCCTAATTGCTGTTCGTAAGTTTCCCCTTTGCGAAACGGGTGATGTCCTAATTCTAGATTGGGTACCAAGATACCATCGACAAACAAACCAGAACCGAAACCGGTGCCGAGAGTAATTACTAATTCTACTCCCGTTCCAGCAATTGATCCCAATCCTTGAATGTCAGCATCGTTAGCCACTCGCACAGGTTTTCCCAATCGATCTTTGAGAGTAGTTGCTAGGTCAAAATCGATCCAAGATGGATCTAAATTGACTGCGGTTTTGATGATACCGCGGGACACGACGCCGGGAAAACCGACGGATACTCGGTCAAATTCGCCTTGTCCGCTGGCCAAAGAGGCTATGGTTTCCAGTATCGGTTCCGGCTTCGGCGGTTGAGGCGTTTCTAAACGGCTGCGTTCCGTTTGGGGTTCACCTTCAGCGTCCAAAACCATAACTTTGATGCCACTTCCGCCAATGTCAACGGCTAAGGTGCGAGTCGATTTATCTTGTTCAGTCATTTGATTTTTGAAACTTGCAAGTTGGTGAGTAGACTTGAGATTTTAGACTTGAGATTTTAGATTTACTCCACACAGGAATCTTGGAGTTTAAACGTTGTCTAAAATTTTTGTTTTTCACGACTTAAGTCGGAGGATTGTATCCATTTTTGGGGATTGTCAAATTTTAATTTTTGAATTTGCAAAAGTTTTGCATTGCTTCCCAAATTTCCGCTAGGACATTTCCCAAAGAATGATCGTCCTCTAGTTCGATTAGTTTCACCCAGGGACGATGCTCTGAAAAACTTCTGCTAGCTTGAATCGGTACGATCGTATCATGCTTGCCGTGCAGAATTAACGTCGGGACTGAGCGCATTAATTTTTCTTCAGGGTATTGAGCCATATCTGTCACAAATTCATAATTCAACGGCAAATAGCGCTGTTCGCCGTAGTGGTAAACTGGCAAATATTTCTCAGACTGCCACTTTTCTAACTGTTGCTGTCCCAACTGTGGCAGCCAATGAGAGAGAAATTGAAAAGCCGGTGCTAACAAAACTATTTGTTTTATTGATAATTGTCGCTGGGCCAGCCAAGCCGCTGTCAGCCCGCCAAAACTAGACCCAATGATGGTAACTTCCCCTAAATTTTTTACATTTTCTACAGATTCGGAGGATTGGGCTTGCAGAAATTCTGTTTCTATTTGGTCTAATTGGCGCGTGAGAGTGAGGCGCGAAAAATCCTTGTGATTGAGATCGGGAGTTTTGAGGTCAATTCCTAGGGAATAAAAGCGATCGCGGAAATATTTAGCCTTAGTTGAATCTGGACTTGACGCAAATCCGTGTAAATAAATGTAACTAGAATCGTTTTGTAGATTCATCCAGAAAATTTGATGAGATTTACCAACTAATTATTTTAACTTAAATTATCGAACTGGCGAGTGCACACCCGACAAGTTTATTTTTTAGTAGGGTGTGCAGTCGGTAGCGGTGTAGATTATTGGGATTTTTGGCTGTTTTGTTTCCTGGTTTTAGCAGCTTCCCTGCGCTGCTGCATCATTTGCGAGAACTGGCTGCGCTGTTCGGGTGTCAGCACTTCTCGCATGGCTAATGTACTTTCAAATTGTACCTCTTCTAACTGCTGCCTCAATCCCATGATTTGGCGGTGTTTGTCGCGCATTTGGCCGACATTTGCTGTCGTACCCGACATCATCGTTTCCAATTCTTGTCTGGCTTGGCGGATTGCTTGCATTCGCTGGGAAACTTGGTCTTTGTAGCGATCGCGAACAGCCTGCATTTTCTGCTTTTGATCGGCGCTTAAATTTAGTTTGTCAAACAGCCCGTTCTCTTTGCCACCAGCTCGATTGGGACGCTGGTTTTGGGCAATTGTTTCCGGTTGAGCGGGGCTGGGAGCGGCGGTTGCAGCGGCTGTAGTACCGAGGGTTAACATTAAAACTGCCATAGCCGAAAATTGGCGCATTGACATGAAAAATTACCTCTTTAAGATTAGTTAATTTGTTGGCGGTTCGGTGTCAGCAGTAACAGGGAAATCAAATAAATTTGTTTGTGGGCGATCGCTCATAGTTGCCGTGCGGGAATCGTTCAATACACCCTCCCAATTATTGACCAGAAATGCTTCCAAGTGAGCCGCTTCATCCGCCTGTAATTGTGCGGTAACTAGGACGCGATAGCCCGAAGCAAAAACTAGCAGGCCAGCGAAGATTGCAGCCGGAAAACCCCACTTGGGAAAACCGAGGAATTTTGAGCTTTTACTAGACTCTGTAAATCGCAAATAGCCGAGACCATTTAGCTCTCTCGCCCTGTCATTCCTATCTATTGCTGCTAAAACTCTTTGCTCAAGATCGGGGGTAGCGTCCGGAACTTTTGGGCTATTTTGCTTCAAGAAATTCACTAATCTTTTGTCGCTATTTTCATCGTTCACAGTTCGTCTACCCCCTGTTTTTGCAAAAATTGTCGCATGGCATTTCGGGCATAAAACACGCGAGATTTAACAGTTCCCGCTGGCATTCCCAGGATTTGGGCTACTTCTTTTTGCGGGATGTCTTCTAAGTCGTGCAGCACCAAAACAGTGCGGTGTTCAAAGCTCAATTGCTCCAGTCCTCGCTGCACTAAATCTTGATAGTGCAACTGCATCAAGTCTGATGTGTTATTATTGGGAATAACGCGATCCATTGTTTCTTGATTTTTGAGTTGGGAGTCAAAAGAATGCTGTTTGGCAAATGCTTTTCTTTGGTCGGATGCCACGTTCCAAGTGATGCGATACAACCAAGTTGAAAAGTTTTCCTGTTGTTTGAGTTTGGGTAATCCTTTCCAGACTCGCAGAAATACTTCTTGGGTTAAGTCGTCTAGAAGTGATGAACCGCAGAGTTGGTAAAGGGTTGACCTGACTTTTTGTTGGTAGCGCCCGTAAAGGTGACGAAAGCAAGTGCGATCGCCCTTTAAGCATTTATCAACTAAGTCGGAGTCGGAACAATCATCGATTAAAACATTGGCTGGCACACCTAACACCTGTGAAGTATCCCTCACCTGTTCGTTATCTGAGGGGTTTAGACAGGACAAGTTCAAAAAAGGTTCAATTTGTTTAAAATATTATTTTGAGCATGAATCCGCTTAGAAGGTCAGTAACAGGCAAGATGCCTGTGCCACAAAATTAACAGGCAAGATGCCTGTGCCACAAAAAACAGGCAAGATGCCTGTGCCACAACAGATAAACTCTCTTGTGGAACGGGCATCTTGCCCGTTTTTCATAATTATGAAATACCCTATTTATCGCAGAGTCACAAACTCTTCAGCAGTCGAGGGGTGAATACCGATCGTCGAATCGAAATCTTTCTTGGTAGCTCCCATATTAACGGCGATCGCCATTCCTTGAATAATCTCGCCCGCGTCTTTCCCAACCATGTGCACGCCCAAAACTTTGTCAGTATTAGTTTCAACAACTAACTTGACAAAAGTCTTTTCATCTGCACCTGTCAAAGCGTGAAACATCGGCCGAAACTTGGCTGTGTAGCACTTAATTGAGTCGGGAAATTTAGCTTTGGCTTGTTCTTCAGTTAAGCCGACTGTAGCAGCTTCCGGCTGGGAAAATACCGCTGATGCGACATTTTCGTGACTGATTGCTCTCGGATTGTTGCCAAATTCCGTATCTGCAAAAGCGCGTCCTTCGGCGATCGCAATTGGCGTTAAATTAATCCGGTTGGTGCAATCTCCGACAGCAAAAATGTGCGGTTGATTGGTGCGGCTGTCTTTGGTAACTGCGATCGCACCTTTCTCGGTTTCAACTCCGGCATTCTCCAAAGCCAGTTTTTCCAAATTGGGCGATCGTCCGGTAGCGCACAAAACTGCGTCTACTGTCAAGGTTTCTTCAGATTTTCCCCACAATTTTAACTTTAAGCCTTCAGGAGTTTTCTCTATCCATTCGATCGAGCTTCCTGTGACGAAATTGATGCCGTGTTTAACCATTCCTTCTTGGACGTTGGCGCGAAGTTCTTCGTCAAAGTAGTGCAAAATGCGATCGCGCCGGATGATTTGAGTTACTTCACTTCCCAAGCCATTCATGATGCAAGCAAATTCAACGCCGATGTAGCCGCCGCCCAAAATTGCCAACCGTTTCGGCTGCTCTTTTAACAAGAAGATTTCGCGGGAAGTGATCGCGTGTTCGATGCCAGGAATATCGATTCTGTGAGCTTCGCCGCCGACAGCAATTAAGATTTTAGCAGCGGTGTATTTTTTGTCACCAACTTCGACAGTGTGGGGGTCGATAAATTTGGCATATCCTGAGATTAATTCAACTCCGGCTTTTTCGAGGAAGCTGATGTGGAGTTTGCTGAGTCGTCGCACTTCTGTGTCTACAGTGGTGACGAGTTTTTCCCAGTTGAAGCTGGTTTCTACAGGGCTCCAACCGTAGCCGATCGCATCTTCGTACAGGTGCGAAAATGTTGAAGCGTACACCATGAGTTTTTTGGGTACACAGCCGCGAATGACGCAGGTGCCGCCTACTAAGTCATTTTCGGCGATCGCCACCTTCGCCCCGTAGGATGCCGCCCGCTTGGAACTCGCCAATCCGCCGGAGCCTGCACCTATCACAAACAAGTCGTAATCGTATGTCATAATTGTCGCTAGTTGCCTATCTCAGTTTTACGGTTTTTGTGCTTTACTTTTTTTAATGATATCTCAAAAAAAATTTCGTTTTTTAGAGGGAGATTGCTTTACTTTTTGCAGTTGACATGATATCATTTAATAATGGAAATATGTGCATTAAATTTAAAATTACTCACACTCCCATTATTAGAGTATAGCACAAGCAACTGGCAAAAAATATATAAAAATGTAACTATTTTTGGGTGGCCGCTAGGGCAGTTTTATTGCAGTCAAACAAATTAGGTACGTAGTTGCGCTTAAGCGCTCTTTATAATATTAGGAAAGAGTGCAAAGAGCATAACAACGTACATTAGCCCAAGCGCGAGCCGACCTTTGAGCTATACTTTTGGTAGTTTTATATTTCCTATCCTGATAATAAAACTATCCACCTCCTCGAAGTCACGGGGAGAGTTGGGGGAAGTCAAAAATTTACGACTCACTGAAAATTGCTATATTATAGAGATAAATTTATTTGTCGGGCTAGCTTTATGATTGATTGGCTTTTGCTGTGGGGAGTAACGCAAGGAGTCGGCATTCTCGTCAAACCCATCTTAGAAGAGTTGGCAGTAGACGGCGCGAAGGATTTAGTAAAAGATTTTTTTAAAGATTCCCTAAAAAACGTCTTATTTGGCGAAAAAGATCCGCGACAAGTCGCAGGGGGGAAAGCGCTGAAAAAGTTTTTGGAGTTAGTGCAACAGCAGTTAAAAATCAGCGGACTTTCCCCAGAACAGATTAAGCTGTATATTAAAGATGTTAAAAAGTTTATCGGCAACAAGTCAGTTAAGGAAATTTTGGGTAAGGCCTTTGAGAGCGATCGCGAATCCCTCGATGCAGAACTTCTCGAACAAACCTGGACTCAACTAGATTTAGCTGCTTTACCCGCCAGATTTAAGTGGCAAACCATCGCCAATCAGTATCTCGCCGAAGTTCAAGAAATTCTCTTTGACTCAAAAGACTTGCGGGATATCTTGAATGCTCAAAATCTGGACAGCATTCAGAAAAACACTCAAGAAATTGCTGGGATAATCCCCGATTTTGATTTGAGGCAATATCAAGAGGCTTTGTGCGAACGTTACAGCAATCTGGATTTAAGCAGCGTCGATAGCAATACCTACGATTATCGCGAAAAGCTGAAAGTTTGGCAAATCTTTATTTTCCAAGATGTGCGCTTAATTTACGAGTCATTTCTGCCGCAAGCTTACGAAATTCCCAAGGAACATCAACGGCGGTTGGAAGACAGCGATCGATTAGAGGCGATCGCACTTGAAAATTTAGAGAAATATCGACGCGGTTATTTTTCACAGCCGATCGTATCCGTGTTAGATGTCATCAATGACAAGTCAAATTATCCCTACATTGTGATTTTAGGCGATCCGGGTGCGGGCAAATCTACTCTGTTACAATATTTAGCATTAACCTGGGCGCGATCGCCTTTAAATAGCGTCACATCTCTCCCGATTCCGCTGCTAATAGAATTGCGGATTTACATTCGCAACGTGGAATCAAAACATTGCCAGAATTTTCTGGAATTTTGCCATAAAAATTCCGGTTTTATTTGTGACTTGAATCAGCATCAATTGCACGAACAACTTAAAGCAGGCGACGCCGTGGTGATGTTCGACGGATTAGATGAAATTTTCGATTCGGGGAAACGAGAAGATGTAATTACCGCGATTCATCGGTTTACAAACGAGTATCCGCGCGTGCGGGCGATTGTCACGTCTCGGATTATTGGTTACAAACCTCAACGGTTGCAAGATGCCCAGTTTCATCACTTTATCCTGCAAGACTTGAATCCCGCACAGATTCAGGATTTTGTGCACCGCTGGCATGAGTTGACTTTTACTGATGCTAGGGAAAAAGTGCGAATTTGCGATCGGATGAAAAGAGCGCTAGAGTATTCATCAACAATTCAAGATTTAGCCGGAAATCCGTTATTGTTAACGATTATGGCAATTTTGAATCGCAGTCAAGAATTGCCGAGAGACAGGGCAGAACTTTACAATCAAGCTTCGCGGATATTGCTGTATCAATGGGATGTGGAAAGGTCTTTAGTAGAGGATAGCAGGCTCGATCCAAAAACGATTGATGCTAAAGACAAGCAAGAAATGCTGCGGCGAGTTGCTTGGGAAATGCAAGCAGCACCTGAAGGGTTGGCTGGCAATATTATTAGTGCCGAAGATTTGGAAGATATTCTGATAGAATATCTGAAGAATAAAGATTTTGACCAACCGAGAAACCGGGCGAAGTTAATCATTAATCAACTGCGAACTCGCAACTTTATTTTATGTGATTTGGGTGCGGATAGTTACGGATTTATACACCGGACTTTTTTGGAATATTTCTGTGCATCGCAAGTTGTGAATAGGGTTCAGGCTTTAGAACTCTCGCTGGATCAGTTGAAAGCAGAAGTTTTCGGCCCGCACTGGCATGATGAATCTTGGCAGGAAGTTTTGTGTTTGATTGCGGGATTGATTGCTGGAAAGTTGACAGGGGAAGTGATTCAATTTCTGATTGAGCAAGATGGAGAAGCGCAAAAGTTTACCAACCTGTTTTTGGCGGCGAAGTGTTTGGATGAGGTGAGGGATAGAAAGGTGATTGCTGCTGTTGATAGTCAATTGCTTGAACGCTTAAAAGAGTTAATGAAGTACGATCTCAATTACTCTTATAAAGAAGATGGAGAAGAGGCATATTTAGTTAATAAAATTCGCACTAAAGCAGTAAGTGCGATCGCTTTTACTTGGAAAGATGACCCAGAAACCTTACCTTGGCTCAAACAACGCGCTCAATTTGACGATGATTCGGATGTGCGACAAGCAGCAGTCCAAGAAATAGCACGGGGGTGGAAAGATGACCCGGAAACCTTACCTTGGCTCAAACAACGCACTCAATCTGACGATGATTGGGCTGTGCGATGTGTAGCAGTCCAAGAATTAGCACGGGGGTGGAAAGATGACCCGGAAACCTTACCTATCCTCAAACAATGGGTTCAATCTAACGATGATTGGGCTGTGCGTTTTTCAGCAGTCCAAGAAATAGCACGGGGGTGGAAAGATGACCCGGAAACCTTACCTTGGCTCAAACAACGCGCTCAATATGACGATCATTGGGCTGTGCGTTTTTCAGCAGTCCCAGCATTAGCACGGGGGTGGAAAGATGACCCGGAAACCTTACCTATCCTCAAACAACGCGCTCAATATGACGATCATTGGAATGTGCAACGTACAGCATTCCAAGAAATAGCAGGGGGGTGGAAAGATGACCCGGAAACCTTACCTTGGCTCAAACAACGCGCTCAATTTGACGATGATTCGGATGTGCGAGAAGCAGCAGTCCAAGAATTAGTACGGGGGTGGAAAGATGACCCGGAAACATTAGAAATATTGCGCGATCGATTTGTCAACGATCCAGATGCAAAAGTCCGCGACTTTGCAAAGGAACAATTGGAAAAATTAGACAAGCTGTGATATAAACAAAAAAAGGAGAAACAAGTTATGACCGTAGCCACTAAAATTCCCCAAGCTTATGCAGAAATAGTTGAGTTTTTTGCTGCTGGCGCTACTCCCGAAAGCATTCTCAACTTTCAACTATCCGAAGAAGCAAAAGAGCATATCGCCGACCTAATTTACGCACACAACAACCAAGATTTGACCACCGATGAAAAAAGAGAATTAGACAACTTTCTGGTGATAGAACATCTATTGACTCTCATCAAGGCAGTCGCTCACAAACACGTCGTCAAAGAGTAATATCATTTATAAAAAATGTTGCTACAATAAAATTGTTATATTTGTTTCGTTCACCCAATGGGTAAGGTGCGTCGCTATTAGATTTTTACTCTTTTTTAGAGATTGTCGATGGCGACACACCCTACATATACTAATCTTAGGGATTTGTCGTTGGGTGGGGGCGGGTTTATGATATTGCGAATTTTAGGCAATTATTGTCGGTGAACCCGCCCCTACAAGAGCTGGTATTATATTGTAACGGAATCGATCGGAGTTAACATGATTCCATTTTACACTCTGCTACAATATCAACAGCAAAAAGTGCGATCGGTCTCGTAAATAGTATAATTAAACTTAGATAGTTCTCGGAGACAACCACTATGCAAGTCACGAACGAACAAATTATTTATCCATCCAGCGACGGCCAACCAATGGCAGATAGTACAACTCAATTTGATTTAATGGTCAAAATTCAAGCAGGTTGCGAGTCGCTGTTTAAAAAAGATCCAAACGTATTTGTAGCAGCAGATTTACTGTGGTATCCGGTTGAGGGAAGAAATGACATCTTTCAAGCACCGGATACAATGGTAATCTTTGGGAGACCAAAAGGTGACAGACTTTCCTATCTACAATTTCGCGAAGATAATATTGCTCCCCAATTTGTGCTTGAGATTCGCTCTTACAAAGACACTCAAACAAAAATGGACGAGAAATTTTCATTTTACAATCGCTATGGAGTTGAGGAATATTACGTTTACGAGCTAGATGAAGATGAAAAAGATTTGAGCGGTTGGCAAAGAATGGAAGGAAATTTAGAAGTAATCGAGCAGATGCGGGGATGGGTAAGTCCGAGATTGGGAATCCGATTTGAGTTGGGCGAAGATGGGTTAGAAATTTATAAACCCGATGGACAAAAGTTTCTTTCCTATTTAGAATTGGTGGAACAGATAGAATTAAACCGCCAGCGTGCACAACAGGAATCTCAAAGAGCGGAACGTTTAGCAGCAAAACTGCGTGAATTGAACATCGATCCCGATCGCATTTAAGCCACAAATTGTTTAATTTAGGACTTACTCACCAACACCACAGCAACCGGGTTTTTATCGTTTCTGCGCGCTCTAACGAATTATTACGTCAAAAAACCCGGTTTTTGACTACCCGTGCGTAAGTCCCGCAACCGTCCAAACATCGCGCTTCCACCCCCGAAAACCGCTCAGAAGTGTTAACTTAGTAGTAAGTTGTGTCGATCGCACATAAAAACAAATGCCCGAACTACAAACCCAGACCCAGCCAGACCTCGACCTGCAAGCCACCTCAAAACCCGTCATCGTCGGCCTGCAAGACATAACAAAAGTGTACGGCATCGGCGACTTAGAAGTGCGCGCCCTCAACGGCGTCAGCTTGACAGTAACGCAAGGAGAGTATTGCTCAATTATGGGCGCATCCGGTTCAGGCAAATCTACAGCTATGAATATTATCGGTTGTCTCGATCGACCTACGAGCGGCAGTTACTACCTAGACGGCGTAGATGTCGCCCAAATGCCCGAATCAGAATTAGCCGGAATTCGCAACTTAAAATTAGGTTTTGTCTTCCAACAATTTCATCTATTGGCTCAACTAACAGCATTAGAAAATGTCATGTTACCGATGGTTTATGCAGGCATTCCCTCATCAGAAAGACGCGAACGCGCAGAGGAAGCTTTAACCAAAGTAGGGCTGGAAAGTCGCATGAAAAACAAACCAAATCAACTATCAGGAGGACAGCAGCAGCGCGTAGCCATCGCCCGCGCAATTGTTAACCGTCCCGTGTTGTTGCTTGCAGATGAACCGACTGGTGCATTGGATACAAAAACTACTCAAGAAGTAATGGATATTTTTACAGAATTTAATGAAGCCGGCATGACTGTTGTGATGGTAACTCACGAACCGGAAGTTGCGCGACAAACTCGCCGGGTTGTTTGGTTCCGCGACGGTGAAGTTATTCATAATAATCTGAATCCGGCAGAACTTTCGCACGCGGTGTTTTAAGTATTTTAAACTAAAATAATAGTCTTCTTCAACCTGCGGAGGCAGGTTTTGTTTGTCTCGACGCGGTTTCAACCGCCGTGTCTTATTCAAACCTGCGGAGGCAGGTTTTGTTTGTCTCGACGCGGTTTCAACCGCCGTGTTTTCTTCAACCTGCGGAGGCAGGTTTTGTTTGTATAGACGCGGTTTCAACCGCCCGGTATTTTTGCGGTTTCAACCGCCGTGTCTTTTTACGGTTTCAACCGCCGTGTCTTTTTACGGTTTCAATCGCCGTGTCTTTTTGCGGTTTCAATCGCCCCGTCTTTTTAATGAAAAGCGCTCGGAAAAGCTGCCCAAACTCGATCGACAAAATCTCTAAGTTGCCGAGAGGCGATCGTGCTATCCTTCTTATCAGAGTCCAGAGACTGCAACTGGGTTAACAGCGAAATCACCTCCGTATCCAGCGCCGCCCGAAACAAACTCAGTGGCCACAGCAAATCCGCACCATCCCGCAAATCTGATAAAGTGTATTCTTCCGGCCACCTTTGGGGGAAATCCTTCCCCGAAACCAATCCAACCAACATCAAAGGGCGCACCCAACAAATTTGACGTGCTTCAACCACTTGAATTACCTCTGAATGCAGGCACGCATCTCCACATTCCAAACTAACAATTTGACCAGGCTTAAAGTTCAAACCACAATCCATTAATGCTGACTCTTAATACAGACACAACCAAGCAAAATAAGTGCCGCAACTCTCAACAGCACCAAAAAATATTATATCACAATTAATTAATTCTTCCTTCTTCCTTCGGTCAACCATCAACTACCAACTGCCAACTACCAACTGCCAACTGCCAACTATCAACTGCCAACTATCAACTATCAACTGTCAACTGCCAACTGCCAACTGCCAACTGCCAACTGCCAACTGTCAACTGTCATCAAGAGTTTTAAGAGCCATTTCGAGTTGGGCCGTCAACAATTTTGCTTCTTTTTTACCACTACCACCATTAGCATAATCTGCCACAGAAATCGGAGAACCGATCGCAATTTTAACCCTCGAACGCCATCGAGGAATGCGCGGGCGATAGCGAATACTCATCGGTACAATCTTCACCCCCAAACCCGGTGTGTTCAACTCCGCTTGCATGGCCAAACGAGCCAATCCAGACTTCGCAGGGTGAACTTCACCATCTTGAAAAATTCCACCTTCGGGAAAAATTACCAACATTTGCTTGTCGAGGAGCAATTCCACCCCGTAACGGAGACTGCTAATTGCCGGATGCCGGATATCGACAGGAAAGCCTCCCAAATGTCTGATAAACCAACCTTGCACTCCTTTGACTTCATCAGCAGTTACCATGAACCGCAAATCGCGTCCAGTCACCTTCTGTCCCGTTGAATAGGGCATCATCAGCGCATCCCACCGGGAACGATGCGTCGGGGCTAAGATTACAGGCCCGTCTTTCGGCAAGTGTTCCTGTCCGGTTATCTCAATCTTGCCAAAATAAAACGGTAGGACAATATAGTGACCTAGCGGATAGAACAAGGAGGTTAACCAAGGAGAAACGCGAGAGGTATTAGATGCTACCTTGGCAGGCATTGGCTTCACTAGAGAGGATTTACTGAACTCAACGGCGATCGCGGCAGTATGATGCATGGCAATTACCCTGCTATATCGATATATAGAGTGTGAACTACCCGCCAGCAATCGGAGTACCGATATGCTGGGGGCTTCCCAATTCAATGGCAACAGCCTCGGCGACAGTGGATTTTTGCCCATACCGCTTTGGTCTTACATTGCCTCCAAGGGCAGTAACGCTGGTTCCCAACGTCAATATCCGTAAGCCCTCATTTCTGATATTGACTGCCGCATTAATGTCTCTATCGTGCCGCTTAGAGCAGTGGGGACAATTAAATTCACGAACAGACAGATCCATTTTCGGCAACAACAGTAAAGTCTCAGAACAAAGGTGCGATGACGGAAAAAATCGACCGACTTCTAGGTAGACTTTGCCCTCTGCCTCTGCTTTGTATTTGAGCATCGTACAGAACATTCCCCAGCCAGCATCACTGATGGATAAGGCAAGGTTATGATTCTTTACCATGTTCTTTACTGCCAGATTTTCTACGACAATGACTTGGTTTTTATCGACTATCTTACGGGATAGTTTATGCCGGAAATCTTCTCGAACTCTAGAGATTCTGGCGTGGACTTTGGCAACAGCCAATTTAGCCTTGCGCCGCTTGTTGGTAGTTTTGTCCCGTTTACGACATAACTTACGCTGTTTGCGCTTCAGGTTGCGCTCGTGTTTTCTCAGATGTCGAGGATTTTGGTATTTAGAGCCATCAGATGTAACAACAAAGTCAAGCAATCCGAGGTCGATACCAATGGCTTTGCCGTCTTTGTTTGTAGCGGGCTTGTCAATACCATCCTCCATCAGCAATGATGCGTAGTAACGACCATCAGGCATCTTAGACACCGTAACCGTCTTCAAACTACCCACTAATTCGCGATGAATTTTAGCTTTAACCACTCCAAGATTACCCGGAAATTTAATCTCGTCATTTCCCAAAACTTTAACGTTCTGTGGGAACTGAATCGATTGTTTTCCGTGACGTTTTTTGAAAGTTGGGTATGCTGCTCGACCATCAAAGAAGTTGATAAACGCTTGAGACAAATTCAAAACCGAAGACTGAAGGCATTGAGAATAACAATCTTTGAGCCATTCAAACTCAGTTTTCCAGACGGGAATCTGTTTCTTCATCGTGAAAGCAGAAATACCTTTCCCAGTCTCTTTGTAGGTTTGGGACATGGTAGCCAATGACTGATTCCATACCCAACGGACACAACCAAAAGCTTGCGCTAGATGGCTCTGTTGTTCAACGCTTGGATAGATTCTGACTTTGACTGCTTTTAACACGATATTATTTATCACAATCGGCATACCTATGATAATACAGGCACAAAGAAAAGGGTGAAGATTTGCTCATCTCCTCATCCACCCAACCGCCCGCCACCGAGCGACGAAGAGTCAGATTCCGGTGGGGTGAAATCGTCGCAAAGCTCGCCTTTCATCCATCGCGGGATAACGGTACTCCGTTTCGCGCGATGGATTCCCGTCTGTTCTAGCTAAAGATATGTTGCTTGGCAAATCTTTAGTCTTTCGATGGGGACACTTTTGCTATTGGCCTTTGCCTCCGCAAGCGATCGCACCCAAAACAGATAATCTGTAAGCAGGTAAAATACGATCCCAGCCGACAGCACTACCGCACAGCCGTCAAGGGATTTTAGATTTTAGACTTTAGATTTATGCCACAGATTAATCTGGGAATTGGAGCTTTGGTCTAAAATCAGGAGTTCACCGCGACGAGTGTCGGCAAGCAAGTATCCGTTTTTAGGCGGGGTCAACCGCCGAGAAAGCTCGATCGGGCAATTACCGATCTATTATTTCAGTTAAAGAGCCAAGTTAGACTAAACATCGGCTATGGGAGAGTAAAAAACTTTACCTGTTAAATTTGCCGGCGGGCTTCAAACCAAGCAAGCAACTGATCTCGACAAACAGACTCCATAATACCGCCGAGCACCTGTAAGCGGTGACACGAAGGCGCGCTATCTGGAAGATTAGCCACCGTCCGAATTGTGCCAGTTTTCGGGTCATCTGCTCCGTATACCAGCAAACCGATCCGAGCTTGTACGATCGCACCAGCGCACATCGGGCACGGCTCCAGCGTCACGTAAAGCGTGCATTGATTGAGATGCCAGTCTTGCAAAACCTTGCCCGCCGCCCGCAGCGCCAAGACTTCAGCATGAGCAGTCGGATCGCAGTCTCGCTCTCGCCGATTTTGCGCTTCGGCAATCAATTTGCCAGCACCGTCAACAATGACAGCACCCACTGGCACTTCGCCCGCATCACCGGCTGCTCGTGCCAGTTCCACAGCCCTACTCATCCAGTGTCGGTGAATAGCATAATTAGAATCACTACTACACAACGGCTCTGTTGGCAAATTCACGGTATACCTAAGTATCTGAAAACACTTAATATAATCTTATTTATCCACTTGCTGTGGAGAGAAGTAAGTGCGATCGCTAAGAAAACAAGTTTTTTACGGAATTCATGGCATACTTACCTAGCTGAAAACACTTAAGATCGAGAAATAAAGTTACACTACAGCCCCATCCAGAGTAATTTTGAATTATGGACACCACCCTGATTAGCACTGAAGTTGTTGAGCTGTTGTCCCGGATTAGCCGCCAAAAGCTCCGCGAACAAGATATCACTCCTTTGGTAGTGTTTGTGACTGCTCTGATTTCCATCCTGCGGGGAGTGATGATTATCGACAGGACGATCGCAGTTGAAGAAGAAGAACGGCTGCAAAAGACTCTCAAAGCCTTTGCCAGCGGCGATCCACATCGGATAGAACTAATTCAGCGCCTTGTCAAAGGAGTCTCCAAACAGCAGGTTTACTTCAACCCCACAGAATTGCTAACCCTGACAGCTTTCTTCTCAGAATCAGAAAAACTGTTGCTCATCGGTTCCGGCTACGAAATGTCAGCCGTAGACGGACACATCGACCTGAGGGAGCAAATGTACTTACAGTCGATCGGCAATCGGCTCGGCCTCGACTCCAGACACATTGCAGTCGTAGACACTTTATTTACCAAAGAAGGAACCCTCAACCAAGAAGACTTTGCCGAAGTTAAAGCTTTACTAGCTCCCAGCGAATTTGAGTCCCGGGATCCGGTATTTGCCAAAGCAGCAAAACACCTGCTGTCTCTGTTAACGCGCAAATAATGCAACGCAAATTATTTGCTGCGTCAAAATTTGAGACTGTTGGGATGGGAGACGGGAATTGCGCGCTCTTGTATTAAAAACCGGGTTGTTTAACCGGCAACAAGAGCGCTTCACAGTTGATTTGGGGAAGTCGGTTTGGGCCACGAGTCCCGCTTAATTTTTTTTCCCAAGAGTCGATCGACCTTCGTATCCCATTGAACCGAATCCGTCTAAAATCTAAGGAATGAGAATTAAATAACTTACAATTTTAATTATTGTGGGATGGGCGTCCCGCCCGTCCTTTATAGACGGGCGGGACGCCCATCCCACTTTTAAGAGTGTAAATTATTTAATTCGCGATCCTACTAAAAGCGAATTATTCCTGCATCGATCGCCCCAGCTCGCTCTCAAATCTCAACTTAACCCCGCATCAACGGGTACCTTGCCCCCGACGCTGTTGAGCGAGTGGATGATCCCCCAAATTTAGACCAAAGTTCCTACTCCGGTGATTCATCTGCCGAGTAAATCTAAAATCTAAAATCTAAAATCTAAAATCGACTGATTGATTATGCAAATTGAATGGCAAACCGCCAAAACCTACGAAGACATTCTGTATCAAAAAAGTGGCGGCACCGCCAAAATTACCATCAATCGACCTCACAAACGGAACGCTTTCCGTCCCAAAACCGTGCAGGAATTGTGCGATGCCTTTACTGATGCCCGTGAAGATACCAAAATCGGCGTTGTCCTGTTCACCGGTGCGGGGCCTCATACAGACGGCAAATACGCCTTTTGTGCCGGCGGCGACCAAAGCGTGCGAGGTTCTGCGGGATATGTAGACGAAGGTGGCATACCCCGGTTGAACGTGCTCGACTTGCAGAAGTTGATTCGATCGATGCCCAAAGTTGTGATTGCTTTAGTTGCAGGATATGCGATCGGCGGCGGTCACGTTTTACACTTAATTTGCGACTTGACGATCGCTGCTGACAATGCTATTTTCGGGCAAACTGGCCCCAAAGTCGGCAGTTTCGACGGCGGTTTCGGGGCCAGCTATCTCGCCAGAGTTGTCGGCCAGAAAAAAGCCCGAGAAATTTGGTTTTTGTGCCGTCAGTACAGCGCCCAGCAAGCTCTAGAAATGGGTTTAGTCAACTGCGTCGTACCCGTCGAACAACTCGAACTTGAAGGGATGCAGTGGGCCCAGGAAATTCTGGAAAAAAGTCCGATCGCGATCCGCTGTTTAAAATCCGCTTTTAATGCCGACTGTGACGGTCAAGCCGGTCTCCAAGAACTGGCTGGAAATGCCACTTTGCTGTATTACATGACCCAGGAAGGCGCCGAAGGCAAACAAGCCTTTTTGGAAAAACGGGAACCCGATTTTAGTCAATATCCTTGGCTGCCGTAGCTCGATCGAGAAATAAGTTTTGGGATTCCCTCATTCAAGCTACAGATATTATTGATTGCTGTGAGTTGAATGACCCGAGTTTAGTCGATCGTCCAAAAGTATCAGTATGGATACCAATTGCCAAAAAGAATGAAACTGCTTTGCCAGATCCAAATCATAATAGATAATAGTTATCAGTGATTTCCCAATCGCCAATCGAAAATGATACAATCTGTCCTGTTGCCGACGGACTAAACCGAGACTGCTGCTGATTTTTCGGTTAATGTTGTGCCTGTTAACTGGCAGGCGTTGCGTTCAGAAACAGGAACAGCGGTCTCATGCGGAGTCGCAGTCTGTTCTTGCCACAGTTCAATTTCTGTGATGTTTTCCCAAGATCCCCCAAAAGGCGAAACTGCCAAAGAACAAGCTTTCCACTGACTTTGCACCGGCACGGTCAACAGAGCACAAATTCCTCCGCGTCTCCCCTCAGGGGTATAGTGGCGGCAGTGACGACAAGCAGAAATTAATGGGGTTTTCATAAAAGTGTTGGCGGAAATCAGTTTCATCTCTAATTCTCCTGTGTAGAGCTAGGAGGTTTTAGAGCATCCCAGCCCTTATCCTGTCTGGGTTATAGCGATCCCCGAAGCATAATAAACCTTAATGATTTATTTATAATCTTGTTATATATAGAAACAATCACCTCAGTCCTTCCTCATTTTGTAGCGAAAAAGACAGGTTAAAAGTTTATAAAGGGTCAGGGATCAAGCAAAAGGACAAATACGGAACGACTATGAGATCTTCTAAATAAACGGTTGCTCCGATGCCAAAATCTGCTGAGAGTCGGGTAAGCAGCCTCCGGGACACAGTAAGAATTAAGGTTTCAGTTGACAGTTGACCAGGGACAGTTGACAATTAACAGCGACCTCTACCTGGAAGGAAGAGGATTAGAGTAATGAATCGTCTTCTTTTAATTTATCAAGGGCGATCGGGCTTGGGGCTTTAAACCAATTCTTTATGGTCAAACGAAAATGAAAACAGAGCAAATGGCGATCGACACTTCGGGCCCAAAGGCAGCAGTTGCCTTGACACCAAAAGCAGCTAATCCTAGAATAAGCAAGTTTTAAAGCTTCTTGTTGATAAAAAAAGTTCGGCAAGCGGAAAACGAGCGAGTCTTTAGACCTTCCATGAAAGCGGCACGGGCGGTTCAAACCGCCGTGAATCTTTCTTGATTTTTAAAATTTTTAGCAGTGTAAAAAGGGCTTTTGCCGTTACACTCTATTGTTGGGATGAATACACAGGTGTAAACCTGGGAAGCAAATGCCTACCATATATTCAAGGTACGCGGGGACTCCACGGAACCAAGGGCTAAGCCCCTTAAACGCTTGAGGAGCTTGCTGAAAGGCAAGGATAGCAGCCCACCATTTTTTGGCAAGAGGATTGCGCCCAAGAACCCTAGTAATAGGGATATTAAGAACGAAATTTCTTAAGAATCTCAGTCGCCAAGAGCGCTGAGAGTGTCAACTTTAGAATCAAAACATTAAAATCAATTCAGAGGCGGTAGGAGTTTTGCTAATGAGTAAGCGTTCTTCAGTGGAATCCCCAAGTCAATCCTCATCAACCCCAATCAAACCTGCTTTGCAAGCAGTCCTCGGGTGTTTGGATGTCAACCTAGAAGCAGAACTGACAACATACAGAAGACACAGGCGGCGCGCCGAACAGTGGGTGTCGCCATCAGTTCGCAGCGGCCAGCCAACAGCCACAACCGAGCCACAAAAAAGCCAAAACCTACCGCAGGCTGCGGAGGAAGCCCAGCAACCGCTGTCGCTGCCCCTATCCCTTGGCGGCGTCCAGGGCGATTCCCCGCTAGCAACTACCGTGGGTGGGACAAAAATATCTAGCAATACCTTTGCACCCAACAATTATCTCGAATCCAGCGAAAAACTGATCGAAAGTTTGGACGAAGCAAAAGCTGAGCCTGCCCAAGAACGCAGTTTGGCCGCGAGTCTGTTAACTCCCTTGGGACTGAGTTCGATGTTGCTGTTTCTGTTGTCGTGCACAGCTTTGGGTTATGCAGTGATGCACCCGTCAAGTCTGGTTAAAATGGCAGGCCTGAACCGTTTTCTCGATCGCACAACCCCCTCTACTAACGAAAGTCCGGCAGCTACAACCATAGATAGCAGTAGCAGCAGCAAGGAACTGCCGAAAGCTCCAAATCTGGCATCCAAAGAATTTGTCGAGCTAGATTTGAACACTCTCAGCAACGTCAATCCCACAACCAGCCCCATTGCTTCCCCGTCGCCCAAAGCATCAATCCCCCCCAATCCGCCAGCACCTCCTGCCCCCATCGGCGCTGTCCCAATTCCGACAGAAGACGGCAACCCGGCCAGAGGTAGGGAACAAGGACTCAACAATATTAGTACCGCTTTGCTTCCCAGTCCCAGCCCCAGCGCCACCCAGACAGTCCCGACACTGCCGACACTGCCTCCCACACCCTCCCCAGCCCAGCCAGCCGCCGCATCCCCTGCCACAGCAGCCCCGACAGCCACAGCAGCCCCGGCCGCAGCAGCCCCGCTAGGAAGACCGACACGGGCTAGCGACGGCTTTTACTACGTTGTCACCGATTACACCAATGAAAAAGCGCTGCAACAAGCCAGAACCGCAGTTCCCGATGCCTACGTGCGGAACTTCTCAAAGGGTGTCAAAATTCAAATGGGGGCTTTGAACGATGCTGCCTCAGCAGAACGTTTGGCAAAGGAACTCCAAGCCAAAGGGATGAAGCCGCAATACTATCAGCCGTAAACTCGTTCAACAGTTGACAGTTGACCTGGGACAGTTGACAGTTTGAGAGCGACTTCTACCCTTAAGTCCGAGGATTGGAGTAATGAATAGTCTGATTTTAATTTCTCCCGAGCAGGCGGGCGGGCTTTCAACCAATTATTTCTGGTAAAGGTTCAAAAACTTTAACGAAATTGTTAGACAAAGCTAGACAATGATGAATGTTTTGTCTAACACACAATTGGTTTTTTAACTCAGACAAGTTCCCACACAGAATGCAAATGTAGACGCCCGATCCAAACCTTACGCTGACCAGTCAATCGATTTGAGATTTTAAATTTTAGATTTTAGATTTGCTGACAGCGCAGTGAATCTGGGAGATTGAACTCTTAGTCTAAAATTTGGGAATCGACCCTGACGCTCGCGTTGGGGGCTTGTACCTATTTTTGGGCTGGTCAATCGAAAATCGCAAATAATATTAATTTCCAGTCCTAAATCTAAAATTTAAGAAAATCGGGAGATAGGTAAAATGGGATTATTCGATCGCCTGTGGCGAGTGATTCGAGCCAATATTAACAGTTTGGTCGGAGCAGCCGAAGATCCAGAAAAAATTCTGGAACAAGCTGTAATGGATATGCAGGAAGATTTAATCCAGCTCAGACAAGCCGTAGCAGGAGCGATTGCCGCTCAAAAACGCACCGAACGCCAGTGTTCCCAAGCTGAGTCCACAGCCGCAGAATGGTACCAGCGGGCGCAGCTAGCTTTGCAAAAAGGCGAGGAAAATTTAGCGCGGGAAGCTCTGACGCGCAAGAAATCCTATCAAGAAACGGCAACGGCGATGAAAGCCAGTCTCGGACAGCAAAACGCTGTGGTTACTCAACTTAAAGAAAATATGCGATCGCTCGAAAGTAAAATTTCTGAGGCAAAATCAAAAAAAGATATGTACATTGCCCGAGCTCGATCGGCAAAAGCGTCAGAAAGGCTCCAAGAAATGATGGGAAATCTCAGTACCGGCAGTGCTTTGAGCGCCTTTGAAAAAATGGAAGAGAAAGTTATGCAGCTAGAAGCTCGTTCCGAAGCCATCGCAGAACTTGGAACAAACGATTTAGAAAAGAAGTTTCTCTCTCTCGAAGCTGCCGGCGATGTCGATGCCGAGTTGGCGGCGATGAAAACACAAATGCTTCCGAGCAAGAATACACCAAAATTGCCGTCGGGCGAGCCACCCACATCCTAAACCCCACTCAACACAACAATAGTTGGGATAATTGGCCAAACTTCTCAACAGATGGCCCATCAGCGTATTGGGGAATTCCCGGATCGAAGTTAAACTCAATAGATAGGTGCATCAATTAGCTTGGCTGCACCACTGACTCGATCGCTTTAAACTGTATTTACTATGTTTGCAAAATTGCTTCATGCTCGATCGCACTAAAAATCTGACCAACTGAGTCTCACCATCGCGGGCTAACGCTATCAAGCCTGCTTTGGGCCTACTTCGTACACCTCACCCAGGAAAAATAGCATTATGGGATTATTTGACCGCATTAGCCGAGTCGTCAGAGCCAATCTTAACGATATGGTCAACAAAGCTGAAGACCCGGAAAAGATTTTAGAACAATCCGTTACGGATATGCAGGAAGACTTGGTGCAGTTGCGTCAGGCCGTTGCCAGCGCGATCGCCACTCAAAAACGCACCCAGACTCAGTACAATCAAGCTGAATCCCAGTCTAACCAGTGGCAGCAGCGCGCTCAACTCGCCCTGCAAAAAGGAGACGAGACTTTAGCCCGCGAAGCTCTAGTACGCAAAAAGTCTCACGCTGAAACGGCTGCTACGCTGAAAGCGAGTCTGGAACAGCAATCGGGTCAAGTGGAAAGCCTCAAACGCAACTTGATCGGTTTGGAGAGCAAGATTTCCGAAGCCAAGACTAAGAAGGATATGCTCAAGGCGAGGATTTCTGCTGCTAAGGCTCAGGAACAGCTCAACAATACCATTGGCACCTTGAATACTGGCAGTTCAATGGCAGCTTTCGAGCGCATGGAAGAAAAAGTTTTGCAGATAGAAGCCCGCGCGGGAGCTTCCGCAGAGCTGGCGGCTGGCGGGAGCAATTTAGAGGAACAGTTCCGCTTGCTTGAAAGTGGTGGCGATGTTGACGACGAGTTAGCTCAGATGAAGGCTCAACTGAGCGGAGGTTCTGTGTCTCAAGGTCAATTGCCGGCTGCGGGTAAAACTGCTGCGGCTCCTAGTAGCTCGGAGTCGAGTCCGGTGATTGACGCGGAGTTGGAAGAATTGCGATCGCAGCTCAATAAAATGTAGTAATTTCTATCAAAATTCACCGATTTCTCAGATAACCCCGCCCAACAATGGGTACCAGCCCCCGACCCTCGTTTAGGGTCGAGTTCAAAATTTTAGACTAAGGTTCAAGCTCCCAAATTGCATGAGAGAGTAAATCTAAAATCTAAAATCTAAAATCCAAAATCTAAAATCGACTGATAACTTTGATAGAACGCTCCGCCTACCTACAGCGCTAGCTTGGGTAAGTCGGAGCTTTTTTCTGGATTTTTTAGCAAATCACAAAAAATATTTTTTGTCAAGTATATTTATGTTGAATTTAATGACTTAAGTCTTAAACAAAAGTGATAAAGTTACTTTAATCTTTGTAATTGCGCCAGGAACCCCTGCTCGTAAGTGTAAATAACTATCAATTATTATTAATCAATGATGCCCCTGCCACATTCCAGAGGGTTTTGTAAAATCAAGTTTTTTAGCGCAATAGCACTTGGTTGTTCAATTACAGCTATTTGCTTCGCAGCGCTAGCAGCTCAAAGTGTTGGCGATCCGATCGTTGCTGGTGAATCAGGCGGGCGATCGCCTTTTGTTAATAACAATTTACAGTCTCAATTAAAACTTAATCCAGAAACAGCAGACGATCGCGATCGACTTTCTGGCGATTTATACTCAGGCTCAGAATTAGATAGATACAGTAAAGAGCCAGAAACCGACATCCCGGAATTTGCAGCAGCAGCGCCAAGTCAGGAACCTGAAACTCTCGCCCAATTGCCCAACCGAGGAGACAACCGACAAGAAATTCCCATTCCCAATCCTGTACTGCCAAATCCGGCTCCCCTCCCAGAACCCGCGCCAAGAAAGCCCCTACCTCCGATAGAAAAGCTTTTGCCACCCGTCCCCGTACCGAGACGGACTGAAGAATTGCCGAATATTCCGGTACAATAACGGTCGATCGATTTGAAGTAGTTGGCAGTACCGTCTTTAGCAAACAAGAATTAGATGCTGCACTCAAAAACTTTGTAGGCCGCCCGCTGACTTTCGCCGAACTGCTGGAAGCTCGTTCTGTGGTGAGCCAACTCTACATCAGCAAAGGTTTTATCACTTCGGGTGCACTGCTGGAAGCTCGTTCTGTGGTGAGCCAACTCTACATCAGCAAAGATTTTATCACTTCGGGTGCGCTGATTCCCCCACAAACCCTTGCGGTTTTCCACTGTCGCCCGGGGCGGATGCTCGCGGTAGAACTCGGGTTTCGGCGCTGAGACTGTTTCAGGATTTTACTCAGCGGGGAGAGAGGGATGTTTTGGCGGCGCGATCGCAGTTCAATCTGGGAGTCTCAGCATTTGGCGCTACCGCGAGCAACAGGGAGCCTGACGGTCAATTTTTGACGTGGCGCGGTCAATTGCAGTACGTGCGGTTGTTGGCTCCCCAGACGCTGCTGGTTGTGCGATCCCAGGCGCAGTTGGCAATCGCTGAGCTTTTGCCGATCGAACAATTTGGTTTGGGCGGCCCGGATACAGTGCGGGGCTACCGTCAGGATGCAATGCTTGCGGATAACGGACTTTTTGCTTCCGCCGAGTTGCGGTATCCGATTTTGCGTACCGGGGACAAAAAAGGTATTTTGCAGGTGACGCCGTTTGTGGATGCTGGCAATGTTTGGAATAGCGGGGGAAGGGTGGCTCTGGAAGCAAATACTCTGCTATCAGCGGGATAGGGCTTGCGGTGGCAGTACGGCGAGAGGTAGAATTCTCGGTTCGGCTGGGGCATTCCTTTGATTGGCATCAAATCGGGCGAGAGGAGTTGGCAAGAGCGCGGGCTGTATTTTTTCGTAGAATTCAAACCTTTTTAGGAAAATAGCCGTTCTGCCCTTAGCGGAACTGAGTAATTTGGCTATATAGTAATAAGTATCATTTGGCACTCATCTTTAGGTGCCAAGAGTGCATTTTACTGAAAATTTTTACATTAAACTATGTCTAAGGTGCGGTTACTGGTTTTAAGTTCTTTTGCTTCCGGTTTTGGTTTTTGCTCAATCATTTTGGCGATGTTTACGATGATTTACGGGCTGTCGTTTACGTCTTTTTTTGTGTTTGTTTTAACCTTGGTATTCTTTGGAATCAATATGGTGTTTGCTTTGCATTATTACACATCAATCACTAAGCAGTTGAATGTGAAAAGTAAAAGGAAAGCTAGAATTTAGCGGTTGTGAAGCAGCAGCGGATAAAGGCATGGAGAGCGGGAGCATCTCATTTTTTGATTTGTATTGCTGTCGGGAAATCGCGAGTTTTATATAGATCGCGAGCTTGGACAGCACTAGAAAAAAAGCTTTTTACCAAAATGAGATGCTCCCTGGAGAGTTCTTGATATAATTTGAATGGAATCAGAAAAACGCCTCTAGGTTAGGACAATTATCTAGCTGCTGTAAATCATAATTATTGTAGGTCTAATTATTTAGGAGGTGCGATCGTGGTCATTGCTCAAACCAACCCGCCAAACCTTGCTTCAGATGCAACAAAGACTAGCTTCACTCCTGATGAATACCGGGCCATGGAGGAAACCGCCGAAGAACGTCACGAATATTGTAACGGAGAGATTATTGCTATGCCCGGAGGTTCAGAAGTCCACAGCGCGATCGCCTGTAACTTGTTAATTTACTTGGGATTTTTGCTCAGAGACACCGATTTTCGCTTGTATAACAGCGATTTGCGGGTTTGGATTCCCGAATATAACTGCGGAACCTACACTGATTTGATGGTTGTCAATGGGGAACCGGAATTCCATGGATCTCGCACGGATGAAATTCTCAATGTGAATATCTGCTGGTCAGTCAAGCTGAACCATATATTGAACAATATCACAATCTCGATCGCCCGTCGGGCGATCGCTGGCAATGGCAAGTGTACGATCGGGTTGAAGGGGCGATCGTCCTGCACAGCTTAAATATAGAACTGCCGATGGCTGAAATTTACCGCCGGATTAGTCTTTAAGGGCGATTTATCTAGCTTTCTTATCTGTCATAGGTTAGCAGCAGAAGTTTTATGAAGAAGGATATTGAGAACGAAATGGAAGACGAATTACTTGCTGAGTATGACTTTACTCAGATGAAAGGAGGTGTTAGAGGTAAGTATGTTGAGCGATATCGTGCAGGGACAAACTTAGTGCTTTTAGATCCAGATATTGTGCAAGCTTTTCCCAATGATGCAGCAGTGAATGAGGCATTGAGGATGTTAATCGAGATGGTAGCATCTCTGTTTTGCATTTATAGTGCTGTCCCCGCTCGCGATTGGTAGCAGACGCGAGCGGGGACAGCACTATAATAAATAAAAAAAATGCTTTTTGCAAAATTGAGATGCTAATCCAGATTGCACAGCGCCAGCAGTCAAATCACGAAGAAACTAAACTTTTATGACGCGATGTCAGGAGATTGTGCGATCGCTCAGATTCTTAAAATCCCGAAAAAGCGATCGCCTCTGGGTTAGGACAATTATCTAGCTGTAAGTCATAATTATTTAAGGTCTAATTATTTAGGAGGTGCGATCGTGGTCATTGCTTCAACCAATCCGCCAAACCTTGCTTCAGATACCACAACTCGCTGCACTCCAGATGAATACCGGGCGATGGAGGAAACCGCCGAAGAACGTCACGAATATTGTAACGGAGAGATTATTGCTATGCCCGGAGGTTCCCCCGCTCACAGCCGTATTGCCGTAGACACTACGACTTTTCTCAATGTGGCTCTCCGAGACACCAATTTTCAAACCTATAACGGCGACTTGCGAATTTGGATTCCTAGCTTCAATCACGGAACTTATCCCGATGTTATGGTAATTGATGGCGAACCGGAATTCAATGGATCTCGCACGGATGAAATTCTCAATCCTTTACTGATTGTCGAGGTTCTTTCGCCCTCTACCGAAGCCTACGATCGAGGTGAAAAGTTCCGAAAAT